>NZ_JBZNBU010000236.1:0-9428 GCF_058530065.1 Waterburya sp.
ATATCCAGACTTCCTTAAACCTTGGTCTGCGGGAGAGTAATTTAACTTTAGCGTCCGACGAATTTTGTTTCATAATCTCAGAAAGAAACAACTTATCCTTTTCCTCTGACCCCTGACCCCTGACCCCTGACCCCTGACCCAGCCTTGATATATCGGTTTGTTTCTTAGGAGTTTGGGTTAACAAGATCGATTTGTTGAGATAGCTAAAAGCTAAGAGCCATTGGTGATAAGTTATATTATGGGTTAATTAAAAACACTTTTAATTCTTTTGATAGAGTCGATCGCGGCTTGACGAATAGTATCCTTATTGGAGTCTTGACTGCCATACATATGGGGATACATAATCGCTCTAGAACTACTAACTACTGCTCCTAAGCCATCGTCATTAAAACAGGCTGCTACTCCTTCATTTTTGCCCCCTTGCGCGCCAAAACCAGGTACGAGAAATAGGCTATTGGGTAGCTGTTGGCGTAATTTGATTGCTGCTTCGGGATAGGTAGCTCCCACTACTGCACCAATACCACTATAACCATATTCTCCCAGACTGCGATCGCAAGCTGGTTTGATTAAATCGGCAATGATTTCATAGAGGTAGCGATCGCCAATTCTTTGTTCTTGAACGATCGACGCACCAGGGTTGGAGGTTTTAACACAAACAAAGATTCCCTTCCCCCAAGCGATCGCTTCTTGGAAAAATGGTTCTAAACAATCCGTACCTAAATAGGGAACAATCGTTAGAGCGTCAGCTTCGTAAGGACGTTTTGGCTCTTTTGGTAGGTAGCTTTGAGCGTAGGCTGTAGCCGTAGAAGCAATATCTCCCCGCTTAACATCTAATATGATAAGTAAACCGCGATCGCGTGCTGCTATCATGGTTTTTTCTAATGCCATAATTCCTGCCGAACCAAATAGCTCGTAATAAGCACTCTGGGGTTTGACTGCGGGTACGAGATCGGCAACTGCATCTAAGACCATTAAATTATACTGATAGATCGCTGAAGCTCGCTCTTCAATAGTACTTTTGGCATTAATTCTCTGCTTTTGCAACCAACTTTCGGGCATCCTCTCTAAAGCAGGATCTAAACCCACAATACAGGGAGTCTTTTTAGTTTGAATAGCTGCTATCAGGCGATCGATAAACATAGTCATTTTATTTTGCGCAATCCTTTTGATAATTAAGCGTAATTGGTTGGACTCATCATCTTGGCTTTGGTTTGATGAAACTCTAAAATTTTTGTTGATTTTTAAATCAATTAATACTATAATACTAAATAGGGTTGGCACAGAATAGTTATGGGATGTAAGCTCCCATAACTATTCTGGCTGTGTAATGCAGCAATTCCTTCAGACGACTTTAGCTGGGGAGCAATTTTAAAGTTCCCCTTTTATTCTTTTTTAAATTAAATACAACCAAAACTATGAGTACAACAACTTTGTCTAGAGTACTAGATAGCTGCACGCTTATATATGTAGAAGTAGGAGAAAATTCCAACAAAGTTTGGCGTGGAAGTCTTTTAAATGATGGTAGTTTTTTAGCTGAATGGGGTAGGGTGGGCAATAAATTACAATCTAAACTTCATTGTTTGGGTTCGATCGCCCTGGCTAAGAGTAAATTCGAGCGTACCAAACGGCAAAAAATTCGCAAAGGTTACACCGAAGCACAGTTAGTAGATGAAGATAATCAACTAAGCCAAGCGATCGCACCAGAAGATTTAGAAGCAATTGCCGCCAAACAGATCGAACATGGCAGAGATCCGCGCTCGAAGGAATTAATCCGCTATTTAGTTAAAACTAATATTCATCAAATTATTTCCCAAACAGATATTACTTATAATTCTGCTATGGGAGGATTTAAAACTCCTTTGGGTATTGTTACCCCCAATGCTATTTCTCAAGCCAGACAATATTTAGTTCAAATTGTTGCTACTCGTAAAGGTAATAGCTACAAACTGCGCCAATTACTCAGTCGATATCTGCGGTTAATTCCCCAGAATTTGGGACACAAACTAGACGAGTCACAATTTGCTTCCCCTCAAGAAATACAGCGTCAATACGAGATTTTAAATGCCTTAGAAGCTGCGGTAAATATGGATCGCAATCCCCAGCAAATATTTGAATGCACCATTGAAAGAGTACCAGGCAGCACCACCGAAGGAAAACAAATATTTAGAAAAATCAATCAACTATATAAATCAACCGCTAATCAAAATCATATTGCTGCCAAATACAAACTGCGTCGGGTTTATAAACTAGATATTCCTTCCATGAGAGAAGCATTTGCTGCCAAAGAAAAAGCGATCGGTAATGTCAAACAACATTGGCACGGAACAAAAGCCAGCAATCTCTTAAGCATCCTCAAACAAGGTCTAATTATTCCTCCTGCTAACGCCACCCAATGTACGGGTAGAATGTTCGGCAATGGAATCTACGGATCGGAACAATCTACCAAAGCCTTGAACTATGCGACTAACTATTGGAACAATTCAGAAGAAGCAGAAGATCGAGTCTTTATGTTGCTGTGCGATTTTGCTATGGGTAAAGAATATCGCCCTCAATCCTATAGCCGTAACTTCCCTGTTAAGGGCTACGATAGCACTTATGTAGCTCCTGGTGCAGCTAATACCATCAATCAAGAAAGTATTGTTTATCATATCGACCAAGTTAATCTGAAATATCTTTGCGAATTTTGTTAATTTTATGACCCATTGGGGACAAACTAGCCATTTAATCGCTGTCACTGTTAATTCCTCTAGCTTTGAGCAGGCGCAACCGCTTTTTGCGAGCAATTTCTTGTAAATCCACCGTGCGATCGGTTTCGTCCACAATTTCTCCTGTCAAGACTTCTAAAACATCCTCTAGGGTGACCACTCCTGCTACTCCGCCATATTCATCTAAAACTACGGCTAAATGCTCTCTATTGTCCTGAAATACTTTGAGTAATTTATCAGCGCGATTGGTTTCGGGAACAAACTGAACCGAGCGTTGTAAGCTGCTAATTTGGCGATCGCCATGCCCTTTAATGATTGCGGTTAATAGTTCGTCTTTAAGCACCAATCCCGTCACGCGATCGATATTGTCATCAATAACTAAAATCCGAGTATGTTGGGATTTAATGATTTCATTTTGAGATTCTTCTAAAGTACTATCCCCTTTAAGATAGGTAATAATAATTCGAGGAGTCATCAAATCTGAAGCGTTAAGATCGTTTAACTGAAATACCCGTTGAATCATTTCTGCTTCGTCATCTTCGATTACTCCTTCCTGAAAACCAAGATTAGTTAAAAATTTAATTTCTGCTTCGTTGGTGGTGGGCATTTTTTGTCCTTGAGTAAAAGGACTGGTAACATTTTCCACCAGCCACACTAGAGGGGTAAAGATGGCGGTTAAAAATTTAATCGGAATGGCGATCGCCAAGGAAACTGGTTCTGCGTAACGCTGACAAAGAGTTTTGGGAACGATTTCGCCAAAAATGATAATTAGAAAAGTTAAAATTCCCGAAAATACTCCCAGCCAGGCATCTCCCAAAATTTTGGTAGTCAAGCTACCAATAGCAATACTACCGACAATGTTAAAAATATTGTTGAGGATAACAATTGTGGCAATCGGACGGCTAACATTTAAGCGAATGCTTGCTAATGCCAAGGCTGCGGGTTTTTTGGATTGAGCGAGTTGTCTTACCTTGATCGGGGAAATAGACAAGAGTGCCGTTTCAGACCCAGAACAAAAAGCCGAACCAACCAAAACTGTGGCGACGACAAGAATCAGAGCAAGCATATAAAGAAATAGTTATTCTCCTCTAATATAATTCAAAATTACCCTGACTGGGAATCGAACATTCAAGTTACGATCGAAGTCAGTGTCTAAAAAAATTCCTGAGAAATGCTTCAACTAAATTTTAATAATTCCCTCACACAATTATTATGCTTGGGCGCGCACAGCGATGACATTGAAATTGGTTGTGGCGGAACTATCCTTAAGTTAATTGCCATGTACCCCAAGCTTAAAATTTATTGGGTTGTTCTTGGTGCGAAAGGGATCAGAGAAGAAGAAGCGATCGCTAGTGCCACAGATTTTCTTAGTTCGGCTGAGGAGAAACAAATTATTGTTAAAGGCTTTAAAGATGGTTTTTTTCCTTATATTGGTGCGGAGCTTAAACTTTATTTTGAAGAACTTAAGCAAGCAGTCAATCCCGATTTGATTTTGACTCACTACCAACAAGATCTACATCAAGATCATCGCATAGTTTCCGAGCTTACTAGAAATACTTTTCGCAATCATTTAATTTGGGAATATGAAATTCCTAAATACGATGGCGATTTAAGTTCACCCAATATTTTGGTTCGGTTAAGTCAAGATCTGCGCCAAAAAAAAATCGAACATCTAACCAATCATTTTCCAACTCAAAATAATAAACAGTGGTTTACGGAAGAAACTTTTAATGCCATTATGCGGATTAGAGGGATAGAATCTAACGCTCCCGAACAATATGCAGAAGGATTCCATTGTCGGAAAATAGTATTCTAAATTACATTTATCTTTGAAAAATAGGGTAGTTAATGAAATTTTGCTCGAAGTAATCTAAATCTAGAGGCAAATTACCAAAAATAATTACAAATAAAGAGCAGGAGATAATAATTGCCAAGTATTCATATTTCATAGCGATCGCTAGACTAGTTGGATAGTAGTTTTTATTTTAGCCAAATAGGTTTTTATGGAGATTAAGAAAAGGGAAAGAAAAACTAGGGAAATTATATAATCATTCCCATGAATTTCTTTATGATTAACTGGTTTTAACTCAGAATTCAGAAAAATTTGAAGTACTGATACAACTTTTCCTTTTGCCTATAGTTTCTATTTATAATGATTATAGTGAAAATTTATGGCGATCGCTTTTATTAAAATTTTATTAAAAGCAATATCTTCAGTAAATTAACATTAATACGATCAAATCTGATAATGTTATTATCTAACATAACTTGATTCCTTGCTCGATAAAACCTTTAGAATCATCATCAATCGGTCAGACAAAGTATTGCTAAATTAAAAATTAGAAAAAAAACGCCTAATTTTCAGTTAATTCTCAGATAATTTTTCTAGATTAATTTAACTTAGATCGAGAATTCCAGGGTAAAGACCGATCCATGAGGCTGATTGTCTTGAAGAGAAATTTTGCCCTTGTGGGCTTCTACTACCATTTTACAAAAACTCAATCCCAAACCAATTTGGGACACTCCTTGAATATAATCTCCTGTATTATAAGGTTCAAAAATTTGTTGCTTAAGTTCTGGTTTCACGCCAATACCATAATCTATGACCCTCAGGAAAATTTGAGTACCTTGGGGATAAGCTATCTGGGTAATAATTCTGCTATTAGCAGGAGAAAATTTAAGAGCATTGGAAAGTAAGTTTTCGATCGCTCTTTGGATTAAATTAACATCCACAGAAACTATTAATTGAGAATCGGGCAGTTTAGTAATCAATTCTATTTGTTTGGCTTGGGCTGCCACTTTAAAATTATTTACCACCGAAGTTACTAACTCTTTAAAATCTACTTCGCTTTTGTGCAAAATTAATTTATCCGCATCCATTTTTGCCACCATCAACAGGTCATTGAGCAAAGAATCCAAACGTTGGGCGGTGGAATATACAGTTTTTAAAGCAGCTAAATTTTTCCCTTCCAGACACTTTCTCCTCATTAGAGAACTACTGGTTAAAGTAATTAGCGATAAAGGATTTTTCAGATCGTGAACGATCGCTCTAGAAAGATTTTCTCTCATTTGATGGAATCTTTTGAGCTTAATTTGAGTTTCAACCCGAGCTAATACTTCTGGTACTTGAAAGGGCTTGGTAATATAGTCCATTCCTCCCAATTCAAAAGCTTTAACTTTATCGGTCACGTCATTAGAAGCACTCAGAAAAATGATGGGAATTTGTTGATAAGTGCGATCGCTTTTGAGTTTTTGACAGACTTCATAGCCATTCATTCCAGGCATATTAATATCCAACAAAATTAGATCGGGGAGAAACTTTTCTAACCCCATCAAAGCCGTCGAACCATTAATCGCTTTACGTACTTGATAGCCATGATTTAACAGAATTTGAGATAAAAGACGTAAATTGTCTAATCGATCGTCAACAATCAAAATTTTGCCTTTTTCTGAAGTATTGCGATCGCTATTCATCTCTCAATCCTTATTTTTAGTTTTTAGTTTTTAGTTCTTAGTTTTTAGTTTTTACTTTAATACAAAAAGCCTCATACCTGTTGGGAAATCCAAGATTTCTCGATACCAGATATGAGGACTAGGAGATTAGTAGAGTATGAGGAGTATAGGACAGTATTTACTAGCTACTACCTACTACCTACTATCAAGCTCTTTGCTTTTCTTTTTGACTGGCTAGATATGCCAAACCAAGACAAAGACAAGCATTAACTAATAAATAAGTCTGAGCGAATACCCCCGAACCAAAAAGCCATAAACTAGGATCGGTAAAGGCAGTAACTGTCAAACAAGCGGCTACCCCAATGCTAGAGCCAATAGCAAACCATTTGAGGCTGGGATTTCCGATCAGGAGAACGACTAAGCCAAAGGGAATTAAAACACTGGCAAATAAAGGATTGAGACTGCTATTGCCTAAAACTACATTCCCCAATTCGGGAATAGAACTACCAGCTAACCGCATGGGCCATTGAGGCAGATCGAACCAATACAATCCTTGAAGGAAGAATAAACCCGAACTACCAAAAATCAAACCCCCATTTAAACCCAATGTAAAAGGTAGATAGTTGCGTAAAAACCAAGCTAGTAAATAAGAGCCAATCACCATTCCTAGTTTGGGTAATAATGCTACCGCACCACCATCGAGCCAAAAACCGAGGTTAAGATAACCACTCTTACGCAACCAACGGAAGAAATCGTTGAAGGTAATTTTGCCTTTGAGGGCTAATTCTACTGCTGCACCCGCATCTAAATATCCCGAACCGAAGTGATTTAAACTATCTTCTTGCACTTTACGAGAAGACTGTTTCAAAATATCGCGAATCTCATCGGGATTATCTACACCTGTAGCTCTAACCAATGCTGCAACCCCTGCTACGTGAGGGGCTGCCATGCTAGTACCCTGGAAACCAACAAAAACCGATTCTCCCGTACGAGGATTGACGGTATTTTGAATGATTTTACCTGCTTCGCTACCGCCTGGAGCAGAAATATCGACTCCCGCGCCAAAGTTGGAATAGGGGGCTTTTCCTCCCGCAGAATCGATCGCCGAGACGCTAATTACATCGGGATAGCGGGCGGGATAGGAAGAGGAGTTGCGGTTTTCGTTACCTGCTGCTGCAATAACTACGACTCCTTTATTGTGGGCGTATTTAATCGCTTCTTCCATCATCTTAGAAGCACCACCGCCTCCAAGACTCATATTGATCACATCCGCTCCGTTATCCGCAGCAAATTTAATGGCTTCGGCAATATCGGCAATCGTACCGCCTCCACTAGATGCTAAGACTTTGAGGGGCATGATATTGGCTTTGTAAGCAATACCCGCTACTCCGTAACCGTTATTAGTAGACTGGGCAATCGTTCCTGCTACGTGAGTGCCATGTCCTTGGTCGTCGCTAGCATCATCTTTATCATTAACAAAGTCATAACCCTTGACAAATTTAGTTAATTTGAGGTCGGGTACTCGACTGACTCCCGTATCGATTACTGCTACGGTAACCCCTTCTCCTTTGGTTTCATCCCAAGCTTTTTCCACATTAATATTGCGGAAATTCCATTGCTTGGCATATTCAGGATCGTTAGGAACATCTAAAGCATGATATTGATAGTTTGCTTCGATATATTCAGTCTCTTTACTTAAAGGAGATTTTTTTAATTCCTTAAGGGTATTTTTATCTCCATTAACGATATAAATGCGATCGCTAATGGAAAAGATACTGTTTAAATTAACCTGTTGATTGTATTTATGAGAAAGTTCTTTTATTTCTTCGCTAACTGTTGCGATCGGTACTTCTTCTTTAAAATCTAAAATAATGGAGTTAAATTCTCCTTGTTGTGCCAGTCCTTTGAAATTAAGTAGGGCAAACCCCAATCCCAAAACAAACAAGCACCCCAGCACTAGTTTCTTCATAGCTAATGATTAATAGTTGTTATTGGCTCATCTACTAAGATAGCGTAACTTCCAACATAACAACTGTATTTGATAATTTATTGGTAATTAAAATTAAGTTATTCCTTATTCTTTAATGGATAAATAGTAAATTTTGCCTGTTTGATGAATCTTCATCTTATCGAGACAACTTTTTTTAATAAATCCCGATGCAGACTTGGCAATTTTATTAGTTTTAACAGCTTCGGCAATTGACTGTTGATAATCTAGTTTAAATTGTTGGGAGACTTGAGATAAAGGGATGGCTTCATTAGATTCTTTAATTAATTTCCTGAGACTCAATTCAACTTTATTTCTGACAACTTGTTCGATTGTGGGCTTCTTATTGTTGTTACTAAGATCGGCAATTGTCGAAGTGCGATCGCTTTGTAAATCTTGTAAATATACTTTGCTCGACTGCTGATAAACTTTATAAGTTTGACATCCCTGTCTTTGTAAAGTTTGATGTAAATAATTAAAAATAGAATCTCCCGAAACGATCGCCACTTCTTTTACTTGAGGATAGTTTAAGAGTAAGGACGCACCAATGGTTAAGATTTGACCGTCCGCACTATTTTTTTCTTTGGGTACGTGAATTAATTGATACCCTTGTTGGTGTAAATATTTATCTAGTTTGGCAATATTATTATTTTGCCAGTGTGCCACCGCAAACTTGATGGATATCGGATATTGACAGTGGGATTGAAGTTGTTGGGCTAAATCTATTTTCAAAGGAAAATTTTCTACGTCTAACAATATTGCTCCCGTTAGAGACAAAACAGGAAGAGATAGAGACTGTTGTAAGTTACCCAAATTCATTTTGACAGTTAGAGCATTTGAAAATAATTATAATCTCGTCCAAATCTTAGAGAGATTGACCAACAAGGTAGAATATTTGTTCTATATAAAAGGAGAAAAAGTCACAAGCAATCGATGAGCGAAATTAATCACTTACCTCCAGCTAGCATAGAAGCCAAAGAAGCAATCTTGAGTGGCATCTTATACGATCCCGAAGCAATCACTAGGGTTGCCGAATTAGTAGTTAAAGATGCTTTTTATGTCACAGCACACCAAGAAATTTATTACGCCGCCCTAAGCCTCAATAGTAAAGGCAAGCCAACCGATTTTATTTCTATTAGTACTTATTTAAGCGATCGCGATCTCCTGGAAAAAGTGGGAGGTACGGCAAAGTTAGCCCAACTACTGAATCGTACCGTGTCGGCAGTGAATATCGATCGCTATGCCAATCTGATCATGGAAAAATATATCCGTCGTCAGTTAAT
>NZ_JBZNBU010000237.1:0-2581 GCF_058530065.1 Waterburya sp.
ATCTGCTGCTGCTTGTTGGGGTAAAGGTACTCTAGCAGATTCGCTAACACCTCTAGTAGCACCCAATCTACGTTTTCTTATAGATCGATTGCAAGGATCTTCATCAAAATATTCCACCAACCTCGGTGCGCTAAAACCATCTAGCCTTTCGATAATTTTAGCTTCGTTGATATGTACCTGTTCTTCTTTTAGTACTACTGGTACTGGAACAACCATTGCGAAGTCTTTTACTTCTCCTTGATAGTCGTTAGACATAGTTAAAGCCGTTCGATTTCCATCCCTAGTAATGATGACCTGAGATGCTTGATTGTAAAGACTGCTATCGGCTTTAGCTACATAGAAGCCACAAAAAGCTAGTGCGGGTTTGATACCGAAGAATAAAATTACACTTGCCACAACGCAAGATAGCAAAATACGGATGATTTTCATAATTGTACGGGCGAACGGCTGTTCGCCCCTAAATGACTTGTTTTCGTTTAATTCCAAAGTTCAGACCACCAAGGAGGAGTTTCCGTTTCCATTCGTTCGATGCGATCGCCGATCTCAGCTTTATCCCAACCAGTAAGTTGTGCCAAATTATCGATTTGTTCTTTTTGTCTTCTTTGGAGTACTTTTTTATATTCCTTACCCGCCTCGCAACTAAGATCCCCCTCGAAAGGATGGCGTAGCACGTATCTGCCTTGATAATTATAGCGATCGCTTGTAGTTTGGAATTTGAGATCTTCAGGGAATTTATCGCGGGAATAACGCACGTGAAGACGAGTTATAAAGACGTTGTTACCACCTCGACGAAGATTGGGATTTTGATTTTTTGGCAACCAAAATACCCCTGCTTGTTTTAATTCTTCTTGGTTTAAAGGATCGGCAGCACAAGGATCGCAAGTACTCATATCCCAGGCATATTCCAAGAAAGCTACCTGTCTGTTTTCCTCTTCATAGGATTTTTGGAACATGGCACTATAGAATGTGCCAAATTCATCTTTAATAAATAATGGGACTTCTTGGTTAGAAGGAATTTTGACAGTGCGATAGTTGGTAAGTTGTACTTGTCCTTCGGGAGAGAGTAAATAAACTAATAAATCTTGGTCGCCTTGAGCGTTCATCATTCCCAAACGAATGGGTAACATAAACTTAGGAGATTCATAGGCAATGGAAATCGGTCTTAATTTCTCAAATTCGTTACTGTCAAATTCTTCTAGATTTACCTTTGCCACAAAGAATTTAAGATTTTGCTTGATATAAGGCTTGAGTAATTCTTTTGCACCTTGGGGAATTCTATAGCCGTTTTGGATTAGCCAAGTTTCTAACCCATCGGATTCTTTGGCACTAAGGATAACAATGTCATACTCCCCAACAGTAAATTGTTCTTCTACCGTTACTCCCAAATCTGCTTCTATCTGAGGTGCGGGTGATGGTACTCCAGCTATAGAATCACTTGCTCTAGAAAATTCTTCATAAACTAATGGATTGCAAGGATCGTCGTCAAAATACTCAACCAATCTCGGTGCGCTGAAACCGTCTAGCCTAGAGAGAATTTTGGCATCATTGACGTGTACCTGTTCTTCTTTTAAAACTACTGGCACTGGTACGACCATCGCGAAGTCTTTAACTTCTCCTTGATAGTCGTTGGACATGGTTAATACTGTCCGATTTCCATCTCTAGCAATGATTACTTGAGATGCTTGATTGTATAAGCTGCTATCAGCTTTAGCTACATAGAATCCACAAAAAGCTAGTGCGGGTTTGATACCGAATAGTAGGATTGCACCTGTGATGATGCAGGATATTAGGATGCGTATTGTTTTCATCTTTTGTTTGTTTGGCGTTGAGAGGTTGTCGTTTTTTGTATAAACCGCAGAGACGCAGAGGACGCAGAGAGGGGTTATTTTGTTGGGTGTTTGGGATTGATTGGTTGAGGTGGGAGGGTTTATTATTAGTAGGATGGCAATGCCAACTCTACTTGCGATCTATGTTTTGCTGATTACTAAGACTTAAATTTGTATTCCTTCATTTTTCGACGAATTTCTTGAATATTCCAATTTGTATAAACTTCCAAATTTTTTACTTCTTCTTGTTGTTGTTTTTTAATTTTTTGTTTGTATCTCTCAATAGAAGAGGCTGAACAATCTATTTCTTCAGGTATCTCACCGCGAAAAGGATGGCTGACTATGTAGGTTGCTTGAAATTTACGCTTATTGTTTGTTTGTTGAAATACAAGATCTTCAGGAAAGCGATCGCGAGTATATCTAATATGAAGGCGAGTTATGAATACGCCACTATTAGCTAATTTAGAATACCGATCTAGCCAAAATACACCTGCTTGTTTTAATTCTTCTGAGGTTAAAGATTCATCAGCAGAACAGAAAAAACATTTATGGCTCGAACCCCAATCCGAGGCATATTCTAAAAATGCTATCTGTTTATTTTGTTCTTCATATTCTTTTTGGAAAACAGCTTGATAAAAATCGGTGAATTCAGTTTTGACAAATTCTGGAACTTTAAAAGTAGGAATTTTTACTGTACGATAATTACTCAGTTCTATTTGACCTTGAGGTGATAGCAGATAAACAATTAAATCTTG
>NZ_JBZNBU010000238.1:0-33486 GCF_058530065.1 Waterburya sp.
GACGGTAGCATGGACGATGGGTTTCGATACGGGTTATGCCCTCAGCGATCGCGAAGACGATTTAAAAGTAGGAATTAATTCTAGCGCGATTTTTTTTGGCAAATATACTCCAGAAGCGATCGCTTTTTTTTATGGTCTTACTGCTGGTTTGATGGTTTATCTAGGACTGAGTCTTTCCCTAAATCTAGCTTTTTGGGTATCTCTGATTTTAGTTACCGTTGCTTGGGGTTGGCAATATAGCAAGCTTCGCCAACCCGATCTTTCTCGCGAACTATATGGCAAAGTTTTAGGACAAAATGTGTGGTTGGGCTTTATTTTGTTATTGGGAGAAGTTATTAGTTATTTAACTTAGTCAATAGTTCCGACAGTTCTACCAAACTAAAAGTCTGTTGGGGATAAATCATTTTAGGACGAGAAATAATAATTAGAGGAATATTTAACTCAGTTGCCACTTGTCTTTTAATATCTTCTCCTCCTGCTTTGCCCGATGCTTTGGTTACCACTAAAGAAATCTGCCACTGTTGCCACAAAGCTTTTTCCCAAGCCAGACTAAAGGGCGGGCGCATAGCAATCAAGCGCTCGCTGGTAAATCCAGCATTTTTCGCTACTTTTAAAGATTCAATTTTAGGTAAGATTCTGGCGTATAAAGTAGAGCGATTGTGGCAATTTTGAAACCAAGGCAAGGCTTTGCAGCCAACGGTTAATAATACTTTTTGTCCTGTAAGATAGTCCCCTGCAATTAAAGTTGCAAAACTATCGAGTTCGGTAATTAATAAATTAGTTTCGGTTACCTTCTCTTGGCGAGGGTAACTTCTTTCGTAGCGTAAATAAGGAATATTTAACTCTTGACTAATGGCGATCGCATTTTGAGAAACTTCCACAGCATAAGGGTGGGAAGCATCAATTATCTGGCTAATCTTTTTCTCTAAGCAAAAAGACTGCATCTTCTCTCGATTCATACAGCCAATACTAATATTGGTGCGATCGGCATACAAAGATTTAGCCGAAGGGGTAACGACGCTAACAATAAAAGGTAATTCTTGTTCTGATAGTAGACGAGCAATTTTTGCACTATCGCTAGTACCGCCAATCAACCAAACTTGTTGATTCATGATCCACTACCCACTAGCTACTACCTGCTACCTGCTATCTTCCCTTGAGAGCCTTCTGGAAATTACGACGGTAAGACTTATTAGTAATTAGCAATACAGGCCACAATAAAGCCAGAGAAATGCGTCCTGGCAAACCAGAGTTGAAGTTGGTACGACGATAACCTGATAAAAATTTCCAAATTCCACCGACATAAACTACCAATAAAATAAAACCAATAAGTGACATCTTTCTAACTTATCTAAGATAAAACAAAAAACAGTACTAATATTTTAACAATTGACCCAATTTCTTTTTAATCTTAATCAAAGGGTAGTTAGATCTCGGTCGTTCTACAATATTCAGTAAATCTATAAATCAAAATCACCATAATATCTCTAACAATTCATTACTTTGCAGCATTAATCGAATTTTAGACTTTATTATTAATCCGATCTAGCGATCGATATCGATTAGATTTAACAGCTTTTAAGATACGACCAAGTGAAAACACTAGTCGGTAAAAAATCTGGGGTTTCCCAAGCTTACGATTCTTAAAAAAATAATACATACCAATAACTTAAGGAGGTTATGATGCGAGCAGTATTAATGGCGGGTGGTTCGGGGACTAGATTGCGCCCCCTAACCTGCGATCTGCCCAAACCGATGGTGCCAGTATTAAATCGCCCCATAGCCGAACATATTATTAATTTATTAAAACGAAACAACATAACTGAGGTAATTGCCACTCTCTACTATCTACCCGATGTGATGCGAGACTATTTCCAAGATGGTAGCGATTTTGGCGTACAAATGACCTATGCAGTAGAAGAAGAACAGCCGTTGGGTACTGCGGGTTGTGTGAAAAATATTCATCAATGGTTAGATGATACTTTTGTTACCATTAGTGGCGATGCAATTACTGACTTTGACCTCCAAGCAGCGATCGCCTTTCATCGGGAAAAAAAATCCAAAGCCACATTAATTTTGACTCGCGTACCCAACCCCGTAGAGTTTGGGGTGGTCATTACCGATCCAGACGGCAAAATCAATCGCTTTTTAGAAAAACCTTCTTTAAGTGAAATTTTTTCCGATACTGTCAATACGGGAACCTATATCCTCGAACCAGAAGTTCTAGAATATTTGCCCGAAAACGAAGAGTCAGACTTTTCCAAAGACTTATTTCCTTTATTGTTGGCAAAAGGCGAACCCATGTATGGTTATATTGCCGAGGGCTATTGGTGCGATGTGGGTCACCTGGAAGCTTATCGCGAGGCACAATACGATGGATTGAATAAAAAAGTTAAACTAGACTTTAGCTACAGAGAACAATCGGCAGGAATTTGGATCGGCAACAATACCTACATCGATCCTAGCGTGAAGATAGAAGCACCAGCTTTAATCGGCGATAATTGTCGCATTGGGGCAAGAGTCCGCATCGAAGCAGGAACGGTAATCGGCGACAATGTTACTATCGGGGCTGATGCCGACCTCAAACGACCAATTATTTGGAATGGGGCAACAATAGGGGACGAATCCCATTTACGCGCCTGTACTATCTCTCGCGGTACGAGGATGGATCGGCGGTCGCAAGCTTTAGAAGGATCTGTGGTTGGGGCATTATCAATTGTGGGAGAAGAAGCTCAAATTGCCCCAGGAGTTAGGGTTTGGCCCAGCAAAAGGATTGAATCGGGAGCGATTCTCAATATTAATTTGATTTGGGGTAATACTGCCCAACGCAATCTTTTTGGTCAAAGGGGCGTTTCGGGGCTGGCAAATATCGATTTAACCCCTGAATTTGTGGTCAAGTTGGGGGCTTCTTATGGTTCGACTCTTAAATTAGGTTCGACTGTCTTAGTATCTCGCGATCAGCGCAGCGTTTCGCGGATGGTTGGTAGGGCGATAATTGCTGGTTTGATGTCGGCAGGGGTCAACGTGCAGAATTTAGAAGCTACGGCAATTCCTATTTCGCGAACGATGATTAATAATTATCAAGATGTAGAAGGGGGAATTCACATTCGCTTAGAACCCAATCGACCAGATTATTTATTAATTGAATTTTTTGATCGCCAGGGTATTAGCATTCCCAAATCAAAAGAGAAAAAAATTGAAGGGGCTTATTTTAAGGAAGATTTACGCCGAGTAGCCATTCAAGAAATCGGTCAAGTTAGTTATCCTAGCGGAGTGATGGATACCTACAGTCGTACTTTTGAGAGGTATATTAATGTGGCAGCAGTCCGCAATAGCTCTTCTAAAATTGTGATCGACTACGTATACGGGGTTTCGGGGGCAATTCTGCCTCAATTGTTGGCTAAGTTTGGTTGCGATGCAGTAGTTTTAAACGCCAGCTTGCGGGAAACGGCAATTTCTGTTAGTGAAAAAGAAATGCTGCTAGATCAGTTAGGTCAAGTAGTAGAAGCTCTGAGGGCGAATTTTGGCGTACAAGTGTCGGCTAATGGAGAACAGTTTATCTTAGTTGATGAAACGGGATTGCCCATTCGCGGTGAAATCTTAACTGCTTTGATGGTCAATACTATTTTTACTGCTAACCCCCGTAGCACCGTAGTTGTCCCCGTTAATGCTTCTAGTGCCGTAGAAGAAATCGCTCGCCGTCACGATGGTCGAGTAATTCGCACTAAGGTCAACCCCACGGCATTAATGGAAACTTCTCAAGGCAGTTCTAACGTGGTTTTGGGAGGAAATAGCGATATGGGCTTTATTTTCCCCCACCTTCACCCTGGTTTTGATGCCATGTTTAGTATTGCTAAACTGATCGAAATGCTGACTATTCAAGAGCGATCGCTTGCAGATATTCGGAATGATTTACCTAGCGTCTGTCATAAGTTTTGTTCGGTACGTTGTCCTTGGAAAATTAAAGGCTCTTTGATGCGTTATTTAGTAGAAACCCATCCTACAGAGAATTTAGAATTAATCGATGGAGTTAAAATAGTTAATCCTCAAAACGATAATTGGATTTTAATCTTGCCCGATGCGGGAGAACCCTTAGTACATATTTATGCTAACAGTGGCGATCGCCATTGGGTTGACCGACAACTTGCAGAATATCGCCAGAGAGTGCAAAATTTTATCGATCGCGAGCAAAATTAACCCTAAATCTCAAGATCCTTTTAGAATTACGAAGACTGTATTTCTCTATAATTGAATTAATAGTACAATTGTTCAACAAATTTTAAGTAGTTTCCCAAAACAAGGAGTAGCCAAGTAATGAATAGCTGCGTGTTGATGGCAAAAGTAGTTAGAGATCCAGAATTGCGCTCGACTCAAGACGGCATGAGTATAGCTTCCATGATGGTTGAGTTTCCCTCAAGTAGAGAAGGAGAGGCACCAGGAACTCTAAAAATAGACGGATGGGGCAACCTCGCTGAAGAGATGAAGAATGCTTATCATGTGGGAGATAACATTGTCATTGAAGGGCGATTATCGATGAATTCCTACGAAATGCCCGAAGGCTATAAAGAGAAACGAGCAACATTAGTTGCTTCTCGTATCTATCCCGTTGGTGGGGCAGTTGCCAGCAATGTTACTCCCCCTGCTACTAGCCAACCTACTTATCCCACTCCCATCGAACCAGAACCAAATAACGTTGTTGATTTTGCCTCCACTTTACAAAGTCAACCCACACCTGCAACTGTCAGCAGCACAACTCCTGTTACGGAGGAAACTCCCTCCGAGAGCGAAAATAATGAAGATTGGGATCGCATTCCTTTTTAACTGTTAGTTGAAAGCTTGTATTGCAAAACATAAAAAAAACCTTAACTAGACCCCACCTAAGAACTTATAGTTAGATCAATATCGATCGCTATATAAAATATCATCATGAAAGCAATTACTATTTTGGGCTCTACTGGTTCGATTGGAACGCAAACCCTTGATATTGTTACTCATAATCCAGATAAGTTTCGCGTGGTGGGGTTGGCAGCGGGGAGTAATGTAACTCTTTTAGGGGAGCAAATACGTATTTTTAAACCCGAAATAGTAGCTTTGGGTAATGGCAAAAAACTTTCTGAATTAGAAGCGGCTATTGCCGATTTCGACCACAAACCGCAAATATTAGTCGGACAAGAAGGTATTTGTGAAGTAGCTCGTTATGGCGATGCAGAAAGCGTAGTTACGGGGATTGTCGGCTGTGCTGGTTTGTTGCCAACCATTGCCGCGATTGAAGCGGGAAAAGATATTGCTTTAGCCAACAAAGAGACTTTAATTGCTGGCGCGCCTGTAGTTTTGCCTTTAGTAAAAAAACACGGGGTCAAGTTACTGCCCGCAGACTCCGAGCATTCGGCTATTTTTCAATGTCTCCAGGGAGTACCCGAAAGAGGATTGAGAAAAATTATTCTCACTGCTTCTGGTGGTTCGTTTCGCGACTTGCCCGTAGAAAAATTAAGCTCAGTAACGGTTAAGGATGCCCTCAAACATCCTAACTGGTCGATGGGACAAAAGATTACGATCGATTCGGCAACCTTGATGAATAAAGGTTTGGAAGTAATCGAAGCTCATTATCTATTCGATGTAGACTACGATCGCATTGAAATTGTGATTCACCCTCAAAGCATTATTCACTCTTTAATCGAGTTACAAGACACCTCAGTATTAGCACAACTAGGGTGGCCCGATATGCGTCTTCCTTTACTATATGCTCTATCTTTCCCCGAAAGAATCTACACCGACTGGGAAAGATTAGATCTAGTCAAAGCAGGGGATTTAACCTTTAGAGAGCCAGATCATCAAAAATATCCTTGTATGCAACTAGCCTATGCTGCGGGGAGAGCGGGGGGATTGATGCCAGCCGTTTTAAATGCAGCTAACGAACAGGCTGTAGCTTTATTTTTAGCCGAGAAAATTGGCTTCCTAGATATTCCTCGTTTAATTGAAACAGTTTGCGATCGCTTTTCTAGTCAAAATAATTCTAATCCCAGCTTAGACGATATTTTGTCTGCGGATACTTGGGCAAGACAAGCAATTATTGATGCTGACGCTAATCATTGAACAACCCATCAACTAACAACTGACAACTAACAACTGACAACTAAATTTATGAATCGCTGGTTAATAAGTTTATTTTTAATATTTTCTTTTTGGATCTTGCCAAGTTACGACATGGCAGCAGTAGCAGCTAAAGAATTTAGTTCGCAACAAATCGCTCGTGGCGAGAAAACTGCTAAAAAAGCCTTTGCAGCAGCACAAAAAGGTAATTTTGACATAGCAGAAATCTATTGGACGGAGTTAATTAAAGAGTTTCCCGAAAACCCAGCGGTATGGAGCAATCGGGGTAACGTGAGAATCGGTCAATACAAACTAACAGAAGCGATCGCCGACTTTGATCGCTCCATTGAAATAGCCCCAGAATATCCCGATGCCTATCTCAATCGAGGTATTGCTTATGAAGGAAAAAAACAGTGGGATGAAGCGATCGCCGATTATAATCGAGTCCTTAACATTACTCCTGAAGATCCTGTAGCTTTAAACAATCGTGGTAACGCTAAAGCAGGACAAGAACTATGGCAAGAAGCTTTAGAAGACTACCAACAAGCCGCAGAGCTAGCTCCCGATTTTCCGATGGCAAGGGGTAATGCTGCTTTAGTTATTTATCAACTTGGCGATCGCCCCGAAGCAATTCGTAATATGCGCAATTTAGTCCGAAAATATCCCATGTATTCGGATATGCGGGCAGCACTAGCAGCAGCTTTATGGGTAGAAGGCAAACAAGGAGACGCAGAAAGCAATTGGGTGGCAGCAGTAGGCTTAGACAGTCGCTATCAAGATTTAGACTGGATTAAAAATATTCGCCGTTGGCCTCCTGCAATGGTGGGGGCTTTGGAAAAATTCTTAAATCTTAGCTAACCAGATTTAATCTTGTTCGTTAAAATGAATCGGCAATAAAAATCTCTTCCCAATCATGAAAAATCCTTGGTCAACTATCATGCTAGCCACGCCAGAGGTACTAAAGTGGCACAGGAGTAGCTTTTTATATCGTCTTGTGGGATTGTTTGCCAATTGGCGGGAAGGAAGTTGGCTGTTGCAATGGAGTGAAGCGATCGCAGCTTGTACGATCGCGATGGTTTTTTTACTCGCGCCCTTTGTCTCTACTTCTTTGATTGGAGTTTTGTTAATTGCCGTTGCTGCCTACTGGGTTTTAACGGCTTTAACCGAGACTGAGAAAACGATTATTACTCCGATTCATGTTTTGGTGTTTTTGTACTGGTGTGTGGCGACCATTGCGACGGCATTTTCTCCCGTTAAACAGGCGGCTTTGAATGGTTGGGTAACTTTAACTTTATACTTGATGCTATTTGCTCTGGCTGCCAAAATTTTGCGCTCGCCAAGACTGTGTAATTGGATTCTGACTAGTTTTTTATTAACGGCTCTTTTGGTTAGTGCCTATGGAGTGCGTCAAGAATTTTTTGGGGTGCAACAGCTTGCTACTTGGAACGATCCCAATTCGGCTTTAGCTGGCGATACTAGAGTATATAGTTATTTGGGCAATCCTAATTTATTGGGGGGCTATTTATTACCCGCGATCGCTTTAAGTATTGCAGCAGTATTTGTCTGGCAAACTTGGATTCAAAAAACCCTAGCAGCGATTATGGTAGGGATGAATTCAGCTTGTTTGTATTTTACCGATAGTCGCGGTGCTTGGCTGGCAATGGCGGTATTAATTGGGGTATTACTATTATTATTTTATTTTTGGTGGCAAAAATATTTACCCCGTTTTTGGCAAGTTTGGTTGTTGCCGTTAGTCTTTGGCAGTTTGGCAGGATTGTTTATTGCCGCCTTTATTTCTGTCGAGCCTTTAAGAATTAGACTGATGAGTATTTTTGCAGGCAGAGAAGATAGTAGCAATAATTTTCGCATCAATGTCTGGGAAGCTTGTTTTAGAATTATCAAAGACTATCCCTTGATTGGTATTGGACCAGGAAACGATGCCTTTAACCAGATTTACCCCCGCTACATGAACTCTCGCTATCCCGCCTTAAGTGCCTATTCCGTATATTTAGAACACCTAGTCGAAATGGGCTACATTGGCTTTAGTTGCTTTGTCTGGCTCATTGCAGTTACTCTCGATCGCGGGATGAGACAGTTAAATCGCTTGCGTCAAAATAGAGATCTAAGAGGTATTTATCTGATTGGAGCGATCGCCGCTACTGCTAGTTTGGGTTTTCACGGTTTTGTCGATACTGTTTGGTATCGTCCCCAAATTAATACTATTTGGTGGTTAATGTTAGCGATTATTGCTAGTTTCTATGAAGAAGTGGCGCTCGACAACTCCGAAAAAATAAATTAAATTTCCTGTTGATTGCGAACAATATTTTCGGTCATTTCCGCTAACTCACTGAGTTCGATTTCTAGTTTGGTAGCTTGCTTTTGATACTTTAACTTTTTAGCGATCGCAGCCCGAGCTAAATCTTCGCGATCGCGTTTTATTGCTTCTTTGGCTACTTTATCCCAAGTAGAAACTTCGGCAACGGCTTGTTGGTATTGGGGCTGAATTTGCTCCCAAACCGATTTAATATCCTTGAGAGATTCGGCTAATAATTGTTGGGCTGTTCTATTATCTTTACCTTTTAGGGCTTGTTTGATTGGCTCGTAAAGCTTGTCGGGGTGGAGGTTATGAATGAGAGGCACAAAATTGCTGACCTGTTCGCTGTGGATGTTTCCCGTTTTACACCAATTAGCAAAATGCTCGCAATTATTAAACAGTAAATTATATTTATGCTCTCCCAAACGGCTTTCTGCCCTTTCTACCACCGCATCGGGAATATAGCTAAACCCATTTCTTTCTTCAACGACATAAATGGGATTTCCCCTAGCAAAAGTCTCTAAACTAGTCCTTTCAATAGTTTCGCTGGGTTTGCGATAGTGAATTACCGTGCCGTCACCGCAATCAATACCGTGATGCTGATACAAGCCATCCAACTGCCACAAATTTCGATATACGTAAATGCGATCGCCTTTTGCCATGAGCAATTTTTTTAAATTAAGTAAAAATTATTGTTCGCACCGACTCAAATCACTTTGCCCCATAGGTACATAGCGTAAAATACAAGTAACAGACGATACAATTATTATTTTTTTACAAATATCCCGTATCTTCTGTTACAATTCTTAGTGAGTCAAAAAGATTTTCATAGTTGTCTCCTGTGGGAACGTGCAACTAAAGATTTTTCCAGGCTTAAACAACAACAACATTTTATCTAACCAGCGATCGCGTCGCTGGTATTTTTTTGGGTCATAATTTAAAAGAGTATTTTTCACTTGAGAACTTCTTATGAGCTATGAAAGCCAAACCAGCGAACGAAACAATCTGCTCCCCACTGAGGTAGAAGAAGAAGATTTATTTGATTATGCTTACGAGCAACCAGGAAGTATTCCAGGGACGCTTAACATAGAAGAAGATGCCGAAATCCCTGAAATTATTTTAATTGATTATAGTCGCGATCGCGCCCATCGCATCCATAATTTAACCCCTGAAGGCTGTGCCAAGCATCTAAAGACTAGTTCTGTATCTTGGGTAGATGTTAAAGGATTGGGTAGTGAAAGCATTTTACAAAGATTGGGCAGGGTATTTGAGTTACATCCTTTGGTATTAGAAGATGTGGTCAATGTTCCTCAAAGACCAAAAGTAGAAGACTACCCCCAACAACTAGTGATAATTACTCAAATGGTAGTTCTTAAACCATCGGGAGAGGGCTTTTGGTTGGAGCAAGTTAGTTTGGTAGTGGGTAAAAACTATTTACTGACGGTACAAGAAAAACCCGAAAAAGATTGTTTTTTACCTGTCAGGCGCAGGATTCAATATAATAAAGGCTCGATCAGGAATATGGGGGCAGATTATTTAGCCTACGCCCTTTGGGATGCAATTATTGATGGATTTTTCCCTGTTTTAGAGATATATGGCGAAAAAATTGAAGATTTAGAAGATAAAGTTATTTTTAATCCTAGTAATAGCGATTTGGCAGAAGTATATCAAATTAAAAGAGAGTTATTAGCTTTAAGACGAGCGATTTGGCCTCAAAGAAATGCTTTAAACTCATTGATTAGAGATGGCAGTAGCGTTATCGACCCTGATATTTTAATTTTCCTCAGGGATTGTTACGATCACACCGTACAAATTATCGACATCATCGAAACCTATCGGGAATTAGCCTCCAGCCTCACAGATATTTATCTTTCTGCTATTAGCAACAAAATGAATGAGGTGATGAAACTATTAACCGTAATTTCTAGTATCTTTATTCCTCTTACCTTTATTGCAGGTATCTATGGCATGAACTTTAACACTAATGCTTCCCCTTGGAATATGCCAGAATTAGACTGGTATTGGGGCTATCCTCTCTGTTGGGCTGCGATGTTTGCCACTGCTGCTTCTCTAGTTTATTTCTTTTGGCGAAGGGGTTGGTTTAAAGACTTTTCTAAGATACCCAAATAACTTTTAATGCAGTCGGCGATCGAGTTGCGATCGAAATTGGGCAGAATAAAAGAACTATCCTAACTGGGGATGTATGTCAGCTAAACTCAAAAATAAATCTCAAGATTATTCTGACCGTACTGTAGGGAATCAATTTCAAGCAATTCCCATTGTGCTGGTGATTAGCTCGATCTTTTTTGGCGGAATTGGTTGGCGTTTGGCTTATTTACAATTACAACAGGGAAATCTCAATCAGGCCAAGGCTGAGGAAAATCGTACCAGAATCGTTCCTAAACCCCCAGTTAGAGGTACTATTTTAGACCGCAAAGGCAGAATTTTAGCCACCAATCGTTTATCTCATTCCGCTTATTTGTGGCCCAAAGCCCAAAAACAAAGGAATTGGCGAAAAAACAGAGATTTAATCGCTCGCATACTAGAAATAGAACCAGCAGATCTGCAAAAAAGAGTAGAAGCAGCAGGATACAACTATCCCAGTCTCATTCCTATTGGGCGCAATCTGACTCCAGAACAAATTACCGCCCTAGAAGAATATCGCACTCAATTAAAATGGGTTGAAATAGATGTAGGTAAAGTTCGACATTATCCCCAAGAAAAATTAGCAGCCCACATCATTGGCTATACAGGGGAACTCAATCGAGAAGAGTTAGACAAACTCAAACCTGACGGCTATCGCTTGGGGGATGTGATGGGCAGAATGGGTGTAGAATCTGCCTATGAAAAAAAATTACGGGGAACTTGGGGCGGATTGAAACTCGGCGTTGATGGTGCGGGGCGCATTGTCGAACTTTTGGGAGAAAATCCTGCGGGAGCGGGAAAAGATATTACTTTAACTCTCGATGCGGAAGTGCAAAAGGCAGCAGAACAAGCCCTGGGAAATACCAAAGGGGCAATCGTGGCTTTAAATCCCCACAATGGTGCAGTCATAGCAATGGCAAGCTTTCCTAACTTTGACCCGAATATTTTTTCTGCCCCGATTACCAATGACATTTGGCGAGAATTACAAGCTCAAGGTAATCCTTTTCTGAATATGGCATTGCGGGCTTTTCCTCCCGCTTCTACTTTTAAAATCGTTACCGCTACCGCAGGATTGGAATCGGGCAAATATCCCCCTAATACTGTTTTGGGGACATATCCTTATATCTCTGTAGGAGGAACTCGATTTGGAGAATGGAATAAACGAGGCTTTGGGCGGATGGGATATGTGTCTTCTCTAGCTTGGAGTAGCAATACTTTTTACGGACAAATCGGTCGGGGAGTAGGGGGAGAAGCCTTAATTAAATGGGCGCGTAAATTTGGGTTTGGCGAAAAAACAGGTATTGAATTACAAGGGGAAACCAAGGGATTGATTGCCGATGATGCTTGGAAACGACTCAATTTCAATAATTGGGGTTGGACTGCGGGGGATACGGTTAATATGTCCATCGGTCAGGGATTCACCTCTGCTACTCCTTTACAAGTAGCAGTGATGTTTAGCGCGATCGCCAATAACGGTTATCGAGTACAACCCCATCTGTTGCAAACCGATAGCGAAACCAAACAAGCCCAAAGAGTTAGCTTGAATCTTAAGCCCAGCACTATCGACACTATCAGCAAAGGTCTGAGAGCAGTAGTAGAGGTCGGTACGGGAACTAGATTAAACTCTCCCCAAACCCCTCCTGGGGCGGGAAAAAGCGGGACGGCAGAAGCTCCTCCAGGGGATTCTCATACTTGGTTTGGGGCTTATGCTCCCTTCGATAAACCAGAAATTGTGGTAGTTGCATTTGCCGAACATTCTGGCGGTGGGGGTGGTTCGGTGGCTGCTCCCCTAGTCAGACAAGTAATGGAAGCTTATTTTAGCGAGCCATAATTTAGTAGTTAGTAGTTAGTAGTTAGTAATTAGTAGTTAGAAGAGTTATTTTGCGATATTAGTTATTCAGATGTCTTAGTTCTGAACGGGTGGTTTTCAGAGTTATTGATTAGCACCCAACAAGTCACACTACTACCTATTACCTATTACTTAACTGATGTCCCTCAATAATAACTTCGTGTTCTCTCAAGCAGCGCAACCAACCGTGTAGACGACGGATCGCATCCTTATTGTTTAGCAAACCTGTTTTTTGTTCTTTCTTGGTCAAGCGAACAAACTCCTTGTAAGCAGGATAATCGGGGGCAACTAAAGTATCTTTTTGATGGAGAATTAAGGGATTTGTTTCATCGGAAATATCGTGATAGGTAACGGAGAGATTGTGCAAATCTACTTCCATTGTTGCCTGTAAAGTGGGATGAGCGAGAGTGTCAAATTCGGGATAGACCAAATAAGTAATTTTGGGTTTATTGTAGTAGAGTTTAATAATATTGGCATTCTCTAAACGATAGAAATTGCGACTGGCACAGCCTTCATAAAGTCTGAGGAGAGGAGGTAGTTTTTCTAACGCGCTAACATGAACGGCGATCGCATCTTTGAGGTGTTTGCCAATGGTGCTTTCTTGACAAAGATTGGCGATCTTATCCATATCTCCCACATTTAACAACAGGAGATCGGCAATATTACAGGCTTGCTTGTAGCTGCCAAACAAGGCTTTGACATCGGCTTTGATTTCTGGGGAGAGTTTTCTAATGGTGGGACGACCGCTAAATTTACCTAAAGCTAAATATACTAAGATATCTTCCCGACGTTTATCGGCGATCGCATCCCATTCATCCCGATCCGTAGCTTGTAAAATTAGTTTAAATGCCCGTTGATAGCTGCGGAATTCCTCTTTAATCTCGGCTTCGCTAGGTAATTCTCCTTTAATGGGCAAACGTCCTCTTTGAGTGTAAAAATCCATTAAGGGACGCAGTAAATCTTGATAATCTTCAAAATTCCTAACTTTTGCTTGGACTTGAGGCGTATTGACCCTAGAATACAAGCGAGAAACGCGGAAAGATTCGGCATCTAATTCTTGGCGGAAAACTACATAAATGCCCAATCCTGCGGGTATGGAATCGACTTCTAAAACGCGATCGATATAGGCTTTTAGTTCTTCTTGTTCGTAATATTTTTGGAAAGTATTGCGGTTAGTAACTACTCCATCGCCATAGGCAATTAAACCGCGACGGCGATCGTCGATCAATACTTGTGCCGAAACAATCAAAACTTTTTTGGTTAACTCCCAAGCCTGAATTAATGTCTCTCTACGTTCTACTATATCTTCAATAACGTTGATGATATAGCCTAGATTAACAATATCTGCTGCTTGAATTTGGGCATTGGGATGATAAAAAGGGTCCCATCCAGAACTACAATATCCTAACTCCCTAATACATTTTACGTCTTGTCCGTGACCGCAGCCATAATCAAAAAAGCTGTTTCCTGGTTCAAACAGTTGTGCTTCTAAAGCAATTTTCACGGGGCGAGATAAATCCGATCGCTTTAATGCTGCTTTATGACGTTCGATCAAGACAGTGGGTTGTTTCCCTAAAGGAGAATCCACAGGACAAGCAGTATGATGCTCGACAAAAGAAATACCCTGTTGCAACAACAAACGAGTCCATTCCTGTAAAGTACCGATATGACGGGAATTATCTAACAAGCCCAAGGCTACTTCTTCTCTAGTTAGTTGAGCAAAGGTATCATAAAGAGGATAGTCGGGACTGACAAAAGTTTCTTTACGGTGCAGAATTGGCGGGTTGTGGGAATTGTGATATTGTCGGACGGATACTTGTTCTTCAGTTAGATCGACTACGATACTTTGATGGAGTTGGGGATGGGGTTCGCGATCAAAATCGGGATAATATAAATAAGAAATTTTGGGTTTATCCGTACCAAATTTGATAATAGTTGCGCTGCCAGTATTATCAACCAACTTTCTAGCTTGACGCTCATAGTCTCTCAATATATGGTCGAGATGTACTAAAGCATCGGCGTGAACGTAAAGGGCATTAGGTAGGCGTTTGCCTACTTTACTATTTTGACAACTAGAGACAATTTCCGAGAATTTTTCGAGAGTTATCATCGTAATATAGTGTTAGTCAATAGTAGTTAACAATCGAGAGAATAGAGTGCAAGCCTGACAGTTACGAGATTTAAAATTTTTTATAGCTATTAAATTTATAACCAGATTCTAAAGATGAAACTTTATCATATTGGTTTTAGTAAGTCAGATCTTGGCGATGATGCACCTAAAACAGTACTATTATCTGGAGAACCAGAAAGATCGCAATATATAGCTCATACTTATTTACAAAATGTAAAATTGCTTTCCGAGTACCGAGGGCTAAACAGTTATTTGGGTAATTTACCCTGTGGAAAACCCGTTTTAGTTGGGACTAGTGGCATGGGTGCTAGTTCCTTAAGTATTGTGGTTAATGAATTAGTTCGAGTAGGTATCAAACAATTCGTTCGCATTGGCACTTGTGGTTCGATTCAACCTCATGTTTCCGTAGGCAGTGTTGTAGTTTCTCAAGCAGCTTTAACTCGTCAGGGTGCTGCATTAGACATCGCTCCTGTTGAATATCCTGCGGTAGCAGATCCTTTCTTAACAGTGGCTTTAGTAGAAGCAGCCCGTCAATTAAATATTCCTTACCATTTAGGAATTACCGCTTCAGTGGATACTTTTTATGAAGGACAAGAAAGAACTGAATCTTCTGCCAATCCTCACCTGCAACCTTGGTTAAAGGGTATTACCGAAACCTATCGCCGTCTCAATATTTTGAATTATGAAATGGAAGCAGGAACTTTGTTGAAAATGGCTGGAGTTTATGGTTTTGCTGCTGCTTGTGTCTGTGCGGTAGTGGCACAAAGGACAAATGCCGAAACTATAGTTATGGAGGATAAAGATAGTACGGTGAATAAAGCGATCGCAGTAGCCATTAAAGCTATATCGAACTAAAAGTAATACCCTAACCTTGGTTTTGGAGTTTTTCGATAGTAGTGCGAGTAGATAGTTTTTGTACTTGAGAATTGTCTCCTAAAGAACGTTTGGCTGTAACTTCTATTTCTACCTTTAAACCTGGTTTGAGATGTTCGGGAGAGATGGGCAATTGACCCAACTTTAAAGTAAATAGATTTCCCTGTTTGGCGATCGCTTCTGGGAGAAGCGTGCCTTCAAATTTGGTTTTGTAGATCGTGCTATTGCCGCCAAAAAAGTTTTTCTCTTCCGATTTTTCGCCGACTTTATATTTAACCCTGAACTCTGTGTTAACTAGATTAGATTTTTCTGCTTCGTCAAAGATATCTAATTCTAAACCCGTATTTTGTCCGAACAAACCATCGATGGTCAGATCGTCTACATCTTTAGTCCGCACCGCATTAAAGACAAACAATTCAGTTAGTTTATCTCGCTTGATAGTTTTGGTTTCTAGCCAAAGATCTTCGGGTAAAAAGATACTCGCTTCATCTTCTCCCTTAAGAGCAAGGGTAATTTGCTTGTCATCAAATTGTTCCACTGGCTGAGGTGCATCCCAAACTACCAAGACTGAATGCTCGTGACGGGCGACCAATTCTTTATATTTATTGGCAATAATCGACCCTGGCGCAAATAAAGCCGAAGCATTCTCTTTACTCTGCCAGATATTCCTCGATAGGGTAAAGCCTCTACCTTTCAACTCGCTAATGGGGGCGGTAACTTCTGGCAAATCTGGGGCTAAAGATTTATCTAAATTAATTAAAGTCAGAGTTCCATTTTTACCATTTCTACCCTTGCGACCATCTCTGCCCTTTTTGCCCGAATAACCATCAGTACACTGATATTCTTGAGTGGTACAACTATAATCGGAACTTCCAGGATTGCCGTAACAGGTTTCTTCATTCCAATAAGGGCGATCGCACTGACAGCCTTCTCCCCCATCTCCTGCTTTACCCGCAGCACCACCTTCTCCCCCCGCAGCAATGACATAGATTTGCTTGAGATGTTCTTTATTGGTAGTGTAAACCGTTAAAGAGCCACCGTTACCGCCAATACCTCCATCGCCTCCATCGCCGCCACTACCGCCGTCAGCACCCCGTAGATCTTTACCAACATCCTTTGTCGCCTGGCGATCGCAAAAAGCATCATAGCCCCGATCTCCTGCTTGTCCTGGTTCGCCATTACCACCGCTCAAATCTAAGGTCATGGACGAACCATCAGCAAAAACCGTTAGGTTATCGCTGTTGCGACCATTTGCTCCTTTTAGTCCTGGTTCGCCGTTATCTCCAGATTCTCCTAAAGATTTGTTATCTGCTGCCAGTACTGAAGAACAAGAATAGAATTGAGAAGTAGATGCAGAGGGAATAAACTGCGGTAAGGCGAGAACTGCTACAAACAGCGATACCTTACTTAAAAAACGTACTTGCATAGTCAACAAAAACTATTTTGTTTGCATTCTCGTTATGTGTGTCTTTCGTGTATCGCACATTTTTAACGAAATGTCATTATTTTTTGCAGTTTTGTTGACGTAAATTAATCTCCTGTTATCAAGATTAATTATTTTTTTCTTAATGATATGGTTATTTTAATTCCTCATTCCCCCGAAACGATAATCTAGACCATAAGGAAATTATACCAATTCTCGAATACAACGAGAGACTTCGGTTGTGGCAGGGGATAGGGGTTAGGGGATAGGGGTTAGGGGATAGGGTGTAGGGAAAACAAAGGTTGTGGTTTTTTGGTTAAAAGAGATAAATGTCTTGATGTCTCCAGACACTTTTGAGAATTGGTATTAATTAGAACGACTATAAAATATTGCACAAAAAATAGCTCCCTCAAAACGAATTTAAGAGAGCTTATAGTCTATAGCCTAGAGTTAATTACGAAGCAATTCTATACATGAGCTAATAATTGGTCTGCTTGTTTAGCTGTTTCAAAGAAATAACGCACATTATCTTCAGGAGTACCAACTAAAACCCCATGACCTAGGTTAAGGATGTGTCCTTGATTTCCTGCTTTACGAATGGTATCTAAAATGCGATCGCGAATTACTTCATGAGAGCCAAATAGAACTCCAGGGTCAATATTACCTTGGACTTTCATCTCTTTACCCAATCTCTGTCTGGCTTCAGCCATGTCTACAGTCCAGTCTACGTTAACGATATCCGCACCAGAAGGAGTCATACGTTCTAATAAACCAGCACTACCGCTAACCAGAAGAATCAAAGGAGTGTCGGGATGGGTTTCTTTTACCTTACGGAATACTTGTTGTTGATAGGGTAAAGCAAATTTTTCATAGTCTTGGGGACATAGTTGACCAGCCCAAGAATCGAACATTTGTACCGCTTGCGCCCCACAATCAATTTGATGGCAGACATAGGTAGCGATCGCATCTGCTAGCTTGCTCAATAACTGATGTAAAATTGTCGGATCGGAAAATGCCATTCCCTTGATGTTGGAATAGGTCTTAGAACCTTTACCTTCTACGGCATAAGCTGCTAGAGTCCAGGGTGCGCCAACAAAACCCAAAACAGTGGATTTATTACCTACCTCAGAACGCAACGTTTGTAGAATAGGCTTAATAAAGGGTAGGGATTCGTCGGGTTGTAAGGGATGTAAGTCGTCTACTTGCTTCTGACTGCGGATAGGAGAAGCAATAATCGGTCCTTTTCCTTCGGCAATGTCCATTTCAATGCCTAAGCCAGGAAGAGGGGTAACAATGTCGGAAAACATAATTACGCCGTCTGGTTGAAAAGCTTTCCAAGGCTGCAAAGAAATTTCAATTGCTACATCAGGATTTTCGGAACGTTCGCGAAAACTAGGATATTTTTCTCTCAGGTCGCGATATGCTTTCATATATCTACCCGCTTGGCGCATCATCCAAACAGGAGGGCGTTCGAGAACTTCACCTTTGGCTGCTCTTAACAATAAAGGAGTTTCCTTAACCTCGCTCATTTTATTATTTCCTTTTAATATTTTTTTTAAGTGCAAGTGCTAGCTTACCATTGCACAAGGGTTCAATCGCCTTCAGAGATTGTATAATTATGTGAAGTTAGCTACCGCGATTGTGCTAGTCAAGCAAAACTATGACAGGCAGGAGTAGAGACCAAAGAACATATTGCTCGTTCCAATTCCTTGATGGAATAAGGAGTTTTTAAACAGGCATCATAACCCAAATTTGCCGTGGATTGCAGTATGAATTTATTGCCAATAACTAAAATAGGAATATTGCGAGTCAGCCAATCTAATTTCAACGACGTAATTAAATTGGAACAGTTTTCTTTAGTTTTGTCTAATTTTAAAATAATCAAATCTGGTTGATTTTGTTGTATCCAATCAAGAGTTTTTCCAGGATGATATTTTAACCAATAAGCTTTATTAAACAGAGGAGAAATAAAAGAATTTATTCTTAGTGCTGGTTCTTGTACTATTAAGATAGTAGGAATAGCTACGCCATCAAATATTCGGGGGTTCATAATAGCTTTTGGTCAATGCCAAAAGTAAATACAATTCCATCAACCGTAAGTGTAGTCTTATTCTGCAAATAACTTCGATCGGACTACCAAAAAGTTTATCAACGAACGGAAAAACTATAAAAAAAGATATTGTTCTTAACAAAACATTTGGGATTTATATAGTCCAAGGGATCGCCAACTACAAGCTAAAAACCGACGGACAAACAACACAAACTTTTAAGTTGTCAGCAATGCTACAATCTGATATGTTTGCTTGACTGGCTATTTAAACCAATCCCGAATAGTTGCTTCTGTTTCTGTCACCAGCCAATCAAAATTCCTGCTAGTTTGTCGAACAATATCCCAAGATATTTTTTCGATTTCTGGAGGAGCGACCAGCCATTTTTCCATATAAATTACGGGAATACGAACGCCATGACTAAAAAAGCTGGTTCTTTCTATAGATTGATAGCCATTGGCTTGATAAAAAGGTTCTCCTGTAATCGATGCCAAAAGATTAATCCCTCGACAATTACGATCGCGAGCATTGGTTTCTAAAGTCTGTAAAAGTTTTGTGCCGACTCCTTGACGGGTGTATTCGGGGTGGACGAATAATTCGTATAGTCTTTGGCTGCTGTTGAGCCAATCTAAGTCACTAATAGAAGCATAGCCGATTATTTTATCTCCTTGGTAAGCAACAATATTTTGTAAATTATCTGTATTTTGTTCGGGATTGAAAAAATCGATGATTTTACTCATGTTATCGATCGCCGTTAACTCTTGAGGACTATACTGACGATATAAACCTTGAAGGGCGGTAATTTGTTCTGGAGAATAATCATTAGCGTTTAGTCGAGCAATCGAATCTCGTTTGAGTTGGGCAATAGAATTAAGATCTTCTATGGTTTGTTTTCTGATGAAAAAGTCAGAGTTGCGATCGTTCATGAGTAACCTCCGTTTGGGATATTGGTTATTAGTTGTTGGTTGTTTTACAGCAAAGTATCGATGTTTAAGGAATATGTAAATGAATTAAATCAAATAAAAACTTTAGACGAGTTAATCGATCGCGTCAAACTGCTATAACTATTATTAATGTCTGATACTCCTTTATTAAGTGCTTTACTAAAATCAGCACAAAAACCTCATGCTGCTTTTTATGCCCCAGGACACAAGCAGGGGAAAGGATGCAATCCTAAAATTAAAGAATTATTGGGTAAGAGTGTCTTTACCGCAGATTTACCAGAATTACCAGAGCTAGACAATTTATTTGCTCCAGAAGGAGTGATTCAATCGGCACAAGCATTAGCAGCTGAAACTTTTGGCGCAGAAAAAACTTGGTTTTTGGTCAATGGTTCTACTTGTGGCATTGTTGCCAGTATTTTGGCAGTATGTGGCGAGGGAGATAAGATCGTCTTACCCAGAAATATCCATCAATCGGCGATCGCGGGATTGGTTTTATCGGGGGCAATACCAGTCTTTGTATATCCCGAATACGATGCAGCAACGGGATTGGCTTATAATGTCACGACCGAAGCAGTAAAACAAGCTTTGACAGCACATCCCGACACCAAAGCGGTAATGATGTTACACCCCACCTATCAGGGAGTTTGTAGCGATTTAAAGGCGATCGTCGAGATCGTCCATCAATCTAATATTCCCTTGCTAGTAGATGAAGCACACGGGGCGCACTTTGGTTTTCATTCCAGTCTTCCTCCGTCGGCGATGAATGTGGGGGCAGATCTGGCAGTACAATCTACCCATAAAGTTTTGAGTGCCATGACTCAAGCTTCAATGCTGCATCTTCAGGGAAATCGTATCGATCCTCAAAGAATTAATCGAGCTTTGCAACTCGTTGAATCTACTAGTCCAAGCTATCTTCTATTAGCCTCTTTAGATGCAGCCAGAGAGCAAATGTCAGAGTTCGGTAAAGAATTAATCGCCCAGACCATCAAACTTGCCACAGAAGCTAGAGAAAAAATAGCAGCAATTCCCTATATCTCTATTCTCAACCCCAAAAGAAAATCAGGCTGCAATAGTTTCGACATTACCAGACTTACTATAGACCTGTCCCAATTAGGTATCACTGGATTTGAAGCCGACGAAATCCTGAACGAACAACTAGGAGTTATTTGCGAACTTCCCCTACTCCACCACCTCACCTTTATTATCTCCCTCGGCAACAGTCCCCAAGACATCCAAGAGCTAATCCACGCTTGTCAAAAACTCTCCCAGTCCCCCAGTCCCCCTGTCCCCCTGTCTCCCAGTCCCCTTGTCCCCCAGTCCCCCAGTCCTCCAGTCCCCTTGTCTCCCAGAAAAGCCTACTTCGCCCCCACCAAAACCATAAAAATAGCTGAAGCCTTAAACCGTATTTGTGGAGAATTAATCTGTCCCTATCCCCCAGGAATACCGTTATTAATGCCAGGAGAAATTATTACTTCAGAAGCCCTAGAATATTTGCAACAAGTTGTAGTAGCCAAGGGAACTATTACAGGGTGTAAAGATCCCACCCTTAAAACCATACAAGTGATAAATGATAAATGTTAAATGATAAATGATAAATGTTATGTGGTCTTATAAAACTCCTGGTATTCCCGACAAATTGTTTGAACGCTTGCCAGGTATTCCTCTGAGTAAAAGAGAGGTACGCATTTTAATTATTTCGTCCTTACGGATGAAACCAAATTCAGTGTTGTGGGATATTGGTGCGGGGACGGGAACTATTCCCGTAGAGATGGGTTTATTGTGTCCTGAAGGAAAAATTGTGGCTATAGAAAGGGATGAAGAAGTTGCGGGATTGATTAGACGTAATTGCGATCGCTTTGGAGTAGATAACGTTGAAGTTGTTCGCGGTAGCGCGCCCAATTGTTTGACTGAGATTAAACCCCAACCAGATTTAGTTTGCCTTGAAGGAGGGAAACCTATTAAAGATATCCTCAAACAAACTTGGGAATATCTCAAACCAGAAGGACGTATTGTAGCTACAGTCAATAGCTTAGAAAATTTATATATTATTTCTGAAGGTTTGTCACAACTCCAAGCTCGTAATATTGAAGTAGTTCAGTCTGCCGTCAATCGGTTAGAAACTAGGGGAATTCATCAAACTTTTGCTGCGGTAAATCCCATGTTTATTTTAAGTGGCGAAAAACTATGAGGGTTTGTAAAATCTTAATCTATGGTTGCTGCTTGTAACTATATGATTAGGACTTAAGCCATTAATTTGTTAACCTTTCATCAGGTTTTCCTTAACTCAGTTTTTACTTTAAATTAGCGTTTGTAACAGTAACGCATTATGCCTTTGTCTCGTATAGTTAGTGCCGTAATCGCGATCGCCTTAGCCCTGGGAATGATTATTCTTGGAGGATGGTATTTTACTTTTGGTATTGGTCTGCTAATTTTTTTAGCCCAATTGGAGTATTTTCGTTTAGTCCGCGCCAAAGGAATCGAACCCGCAGCCAAAACCACTCTAATTGTCTCTCAACTATTGTTAATCGGCTCTACTTTAGCTCCCAATATAACTGATGCTATGTTTTGTCTTGGGGGAACAATTATTTGTTTTTACTTGTTATTTCAACCCAAGATGGCTACCATCGCTGATATTTCTAGCTCCATTTTAGGCTTATTTTACGCTGGTTATTTACCCACATTCTGGGTGCGTTTGCGAGTCAGTTTGCCCAATGCGAATAACGCTAGTAACTTACCTTTCAACGGCTATTGGCCAGAATCTTGGCTCGATCCCAGTCAGTTTCCCCCAGCTCTTACCTTAACTTTTCTGGTAATGGCTTGTATTTGGGCAGCAGATATCGGTGCGTATACGATGGGCAAAAGTTTCGGTCGCACTCGGCTTTCGGATATTAGCCCCAAAAAAACTGTCGAAGGAGCAGTTTTCGGAGTATTGGGCAGTTCTCTCGTAGCAGAATTGGGAGCGTGGTATTTTCATTTACCCGCTTGGCAAATTAGCGGTGTAATGTTGGGGACTTTAATTGGCATTACTAGTTTGCTAGGAGATCTCACCGAGTCGATGATGAAACGAGATGCAGGAGTGAAAGATTCTGGACAGCTGATCCCAGGACATGGAGGCATTCTCGATCGTACTGACAGTTATGTTTTTACAGCACCTCTAGTTTATTATTTCTTTACTCTTTTATTGCCTCTATTATCTGCTTCCTAGAAGCTTTTGAGAAAAAACTCTTGATAGATTCGAGTGTCTTACAGCCGTTTTCAGTTGAATAGCTCTCTGGGAAAATTTACTAGTTCGTAGTTTTTAGTTTTTAGTTCTTAGTTTTTAAAGTTTAATTATGTGGTCTACCCATGTGAAAAGCGCAGTAAGTTTAAAACTATTATTATTAATGCGATCGCTTTTTCGTCTTGCACCTGTAGCTGTAGCATTTTAAGAGATTGTCTGATTATTTGAAAATTGATTTCTGAGCTTTGAGGAATTTATCAGACCGATTCGGCGATCGATAGTTTATCGGTTCAAGTTCAAATGCAAACTAAATGAAAATCTGGAATCGTTTCAGGCAAACTAAGGTTTCAAAACAAGCTAACCGTAACCAACCTAAACTTTACGGCACTTTTGAAGGGGTCTTTAAACCGACCCTGTTGACTATCTTGGGCGCGATTATGTATCTGCGCGTAGGTTGGGTTGTGGGGAATGCGGGTTTTTTGGGAGGGATTTTAGTGATTTTGGCTGCGGTGAGTATTACCCTAGCTACGGGTTTATCTCTCGCGTCTATTGCTAGTAATACCCGTTTGTCAGCAGGAGGACCTTATGCCATGATTGCCAAGGCGTTGGGTTTGGAAGTTGGTGCTGCCATTGGGATTCCTTTGTTTCTTTGTCAGGCTTTTGCAGTAGCGATGTATGTTTTTGGCTTCCGTGAGGGTTGGTTGAATATTTTTCCCCAGCATTCTCCTTTATTGGTAGACTTTCTGGTATTTTTTTTGGTGTTTGCCATTGCTTCAATTGGTGCGAGTTGGGCATTTCGCATTCAATATTTAGTCATGTTGGCGATCACTATTTCTTTAATTTCGATTTTTGTCAGTCCTGCATTTTGGCAGTCACAGCAAGATTTGGTAGTGTTTGGGGATTTTCCTGGTTCGTTGGAAACAGAATTTGCAGGCATTTCTTTTTGGGGTGTATTTGCGGTGTTTTTTCCTGCGGTAACGGGGATTATGTCGGGAGTCAATATGTCTGGGGAATTGCAAAATAGTCGGATTAATATTCCCAGAGGTACGCTGGCTGCGATTGGAGTTAGCAGCGTGATTTATTTGGCTTTGTGTTATTGGGTGGCTAAAGTAGCTTCCCCCGAAGAATTGGTCAATAACTACACTATTGCGATCGATAAAGCTTGGTGGCAACCTGCGGTGTTATTGGGTTTATTGGCAGCTACTTTCTCGGCGGCTCTGTCTTCTCTAGTCGGCGCGCCCCGCATTTTGGTAGCCCTAGCGCGGGATGGGGTAATTCCCCAGGGTAAATGGATTGCTAAGTTATCTCGTAATGGCGAACCCCGTCGAGGTATTTTCTTAAGTAGTTTGTTTGTAGTAGGAGCGTTAATGTTGCGGGATCTGAATGCGATCGCACCCTTGATTACCATGTTTTTTCTGATTACCTATGCTGCTTTAAATCTAGTCGTGTTGTTAGAGTCGCGGTTGGGCTTAATGAATTTCCGTCCTACTTTTAAAGTTTCCACGCTTATTCCCCTCTATGGCTTTGTTAGTTGTCTGTTTGCCATGTTGGTAATTGATGCCCGCTTTAGCTTTATTGCTACCATCGTCGTCTTATTTATCTATTTTCAGTTAGCCAAAAAACCAGACAGTTCTAGAATTACGGGAGATGTCAGAAGTGGAATCTTTGAGGCGATCGCACTTTGGGCAGCTAAAAAAACCAGTGAGATCGATCGTAATAATTTTCGGGCTTGGCGACCGACTTTACTAGTACCTTTAGAGAATTGGTCGCAGTTATTAGGAGAATTTCGCCTGTTGTTCGATCTCTGCCAGCCAGAGGGTTCGATCCAGTTATTAGGGTTAGCTGAAGATAACAATATTGATGACTTTTCCCATAGATTAAGAAAACTAGCAGCAGCATTTCGCCGTAAGGGGATCTTTACCACCTATTCGATCCTTAAGACTGCTAATGCGATCGCAGGAATTGCTACGGTTTTACAGTCTTCTCAGAGTACTTTTTTCCGCCCCAATATCTTGTTTCTCAAAGTTCCCGAAGAGGCTACAGATTGGGTGCAAATTCAGCCTTTGCTACTCGAAGCTCAACGACTAGAAATGGGCATCATGTTATTTGGTCTGCATCCTTTAGCGGGGATGGGTAGGGTAGAGGTAATCAATGTCTGGCTAACACCACAATCGGGAGATATGCCTTTTTCTAGCAAAATTAAACAGGGTAATCTCAATCTGACAATGTTAATGGCATTGCGACTCCATCGTAGTTGGCGAGGTTCTTTAAATCTAATTACTGTCGTACCAAATACTGAAGAGGTGAAAGCAGCCCAACAATACATCGAGGAACTACGGGATCTCGCCCGCGTACCCCATAGTGCCAAAACCTTCGTGTTAGTCGGAAAATTTGTAGATTGTTTGACCCAGGCACCCCAATCGGATATGGACTTTATGGGACTTACCTTAGAACCAGATTTTGAGTTTATTCGCCAAACGATCGAGATAACTGGTTCTTCCTGTCTATTTTTTCGCGATTCTGGTAACGAAAGTGCGATTGCTTGATTGGTTATTGCTTAATACTCCTAACTCCTGACTTCAAAAAATTTCTTATAATAAAGGTAGGGAAGCCGTCCAATATTGGAAGGAGGGCAAAATGAAAAAAAGAGCCCTTATCTACGATTCGCTCGAAACTTTGTTAGTAGCTTTAATTATTGGCTTGCTAGCAGTCATGGCAGTCAAAGCTGAAAGCAGCCCAGATTTGGATTCTCTCAACGGATTATTTACTCCTACTCAATCCGAAAGGTTTTTCCAAGATGGTAGAGAAAACTTGGAACGGGAAATCAAAATATTTACCCATCCAGAAAAATATTTGCGTGACGATCTGTTGCAAATCGATCCCGAATCCCTCGAACAAGTGAATCGAGGTAAGTTTTATTCTGACTTTGACTGGGAAAATTCCCCATATAAATTACATATAGACATCATCGAACATTGAGTTTGAATCTATAAGTATCTAGGCAGAATTATTTGTAACCTCAGTTCGGGTTAAGCTACTGGCTATCGATCTAGTTATTAGTTATTAGTTAGGGACGTTTCATGAAACGTCCGTACTAGTTATTAGTTAAAGCTTATTTTTATTACAAACGGCGATTAAAACCCTTCGGGCGGTCGTGGAATAAAAGTCTTCAGACACGAGCATTAGTTGCGGTAAACTACGGGCATTACTGCCCTCTGAAAACTAAGAACCAAAAACTAAGAACTAAAAACTAAAAACTACGAACTAGTAAATTTCCCCAGAGAGCTATTCAACTGAAAACGGCTGTAAAATTTCATAGACTGTTTTCAGCAGATCGTCGTTATTGTATGGCTTAGATAAAAAGTTTGTAATGTCTCCACCCAATTCTTTAATAATTTCTTGGCTGGCGATCGATCCACTAACGACAATAATTTGGGCATCTGGGTCGATTTGCTTGAGGGTACGGATTGCAGTTTTGCCATCCATTCCAGGCATCATAATGTCCATGACGATTAAGTCAATTCCTTCTTTGTCGTTGGCATAGGTAGCAACTGCCTCAATACCATTATTAGCGGTGATTACGCGATAATTATGGGTTTCCAAGGTGGCTTTGGTTACTTCGAGGATCGAGCTTTCATCATCTACTACGAGAATTAATTCTCCATTTCCTTGGGGAATTGCTTCATCCGCTGTTGTTGGGGAATCTGCGACATCACTGGCAGGTAAAAATACTTGAAATTTAGTTCCTCGATCGCTTCTTCTATCGCTGATCGCCTCAACAAAGCCGCCATGACTTTTAATAATACCGATCGCAGTAGACAAGCCCAATCCCGTACCTTGTCCGATTTCTTTAGTGGTAAAAAACGGTTCAAAAATGCGATCGATGATTTCTGGGGGAATACCTACTCCCGTATCGGTAACGGTGATTTTGACATAAGCACCCAATTCCGCATCGAGATGGAGGCGGGCATATTCAGAATTGATCATAAAGTTCTCAGCCTGAAGGGATAACTTACCACCATTGGGCATGGCATCGCGGGCATTGACGCAAAGATTCATTAAGACTTGATGGAGTTGATTCACATCGCCATTAACCGTCCACAAGGTTTTAGGGGCATCAATGTTTAATTCGATCGCCTTGGGAAAGGTTTCTTTGATTATTTGCCCAATTTCGTTAATTAAATGGCGAATTTGGACGATGCCTTTTTCTCCTTCTAAACCCCGCGAAAAGGTAAGAATCTGCTTGACTAATGCCGTTCCTCTCTCGGCATTGTTCTCCATGATTTTGAAAACACTTTTGGTCTGTTCGTCTGCATCGAGTAATTTGAGGGGTAGTAGTTTAGCAAAGCCCAAGATGGGAGTGAGAATGTTATTGAGATCGTGGGCAATTCCTCCTGCCAGAGTTCCCAAGCTTTCTAACCGTTGGGTGCGGAGAAACTGCGCTTCTAGCTGTTTTTGCTCCGTGATGTCGGTATTAACTACTAAATAGGATTTAGGTTCGCCTGACTCGTCTTTAACCAACGTCCAGCGACTTTCAACCATGATTTCCCTACCTGTTTTAGTAACTTGCTGTAGTTCCCCCTGCCATTCTCCATTATTTCTCACAGCTTGCTGTATTTCTCTCAACCGACTGAGAGAGTTACGATATAAAAGTTTGGTGGCATCTTGGTTTAAAGTTTCTTGTTGCGACCAACCATATAGCTTCTCTGCCCCTTTGTTCCAAAACAATAGTTGGTTATCTAAGCCTCGAACCATAATCGCATCGGTAGCCACATCGAGTAATGCTGCTTGTTCGCGGTTTTTCGCTTCTGCTTGTTTGAGATCGGTGATATTTCTCCCTTCAGGAATTAGCATGATTACTTTTCCAGATTTGTCTTTAATAGGAGAAAGAGAAAAATCTACCGTTACCAGACGATTATCTGTTCCAGGGTGGTCTACTTCAAACCTAATGAATTCTCCTTGGGCAGCTTGCTTGATTCCCTTTTTTAGCAGATTTTGAGTGTTTTTGGATGACGACCACCAGGGAGTTTCCCAAAAGAATTTACCTGCTACGTCACCAAGATTCAAACCGATAAAATCTAAAGAAGTTTTGTTAGCTTCAATAAGTTTGCCATCTGGCTCTAATAGACCGATAAATTGAAAAGTCTGGTCAAAAATTGCCCGAAACTTCTGTTCGCTTTGTTTGAGCTTCAATTCTGCCTGCTGGCGTTCTAGTTCGCTAGTGACGCGAGTAGCAAAAATCTTCAGTACTTCTTCGATCAGAGGAACATCTTGAAACGGTTTGCTATCGAGAATCGTAATTAAACCAAAAGCCGTTCCATCAGAGTTAGAAATCGGGATTCCTGCGTAGCTTTCTGCTTTTACTTCTTGTAGATAAAGATCTTGCGGAAATAGCTGCTGAATTTTTTCTGGATAGACACAAAGTTTGTTGCCAACCACTACATTTTCGCAGGGTGCGCCAGCTAACCGATATTCAAAATTGTCGCCGATCTTTCCTCGTTCGTATACTGCCAAAGTTTTAATAATTCCTGCTTCAGAGTCAGCGAGTTCGCTAATATAAGCAGAATCTACTTGGAGTGCTTTACAAAGATATTCAACTAAGGATGTAAGGAAGTTTGCTCCTACTTCGACTGTCATTCCCGAAGCAATATCCTTCAGAATTTTTTCCCGTCGTTTGCGATCGCTGATATCAATTACCGAGCCAATATAACCTTTAAATTGACCGTCACTACCAATCCAGGGTTGAGCAGCATCGATTGCCCAACGATACTCACCATCATGACGACGCACTCGGTAATCGATCTCAAATGCTGACTGACTTTCATTAGCGCGCAAGAATATTGCTTTAGCTCGGTCGAGGTCGTCGGGATGTACCGCCGTTAGCCAACCCACCCCCAATGCTGTTTCTTTTGTTTGACCTGTAAACTCACACCAGCTTTGACTCACAAAGGTACAACAGGCATTTTCATCTGTCACCCACACCATCATCGGAGCATTATCTGCCATATTGCGAAATCTTTGTTCGCTTTCACGTAAAGCTACTTCCGCTTGTTTGCGATCGCTAATATTGGTAATCGAACCCGCCATCCGTACCGCTTTCCCTGCTTTGTTCCAGATTGCCTGTCCTCTGGCATTAAACCAGCAATATTCGCCTTGTTTGGTTTGTAGACGATATTCAACGTTATAGGGAACGCGATCTTTAAGATGATTTTGCACGGCGGTTAAAACTCTTTGGCGATCTTCTGGATGCAGTTTCGACGACCATGCTTCAAACAGATTGGGCATTTCTGCATCGGTGTAGCCAATCATTTCCTTAAACCGAGGCGCGTAAAACACTTCGTCAGTTAAAGTATTCCAGTCCCACAAACCATCGCTAGAACCGCTAACCGCTAAATTGTAACGTTCTTGACTTTCTCTAAGCTTATTTTCTATCTGTAAGCGTTCGTTTGCTTGAGCGATAATATTGGCGATCGCACTTAAAAAATTTACATCATCGGTCGTAAAGTTACGCTGCTTGGTAGTGTGAGTCCCCAAAACTCCATAGGGTTTGCCACCATCGACAATAACCACACTTATTCCACTAATTACCTGATGGTCAATGAGGAGAGAAGAGCCATTAAAGCGAGTTTCGGTACGCAGATCCTCGACTACCACGGGCTGAGACTGTTGTAGGGTATAGCCCGCCTGGGAACTCAGTTCAATTCCTATTTTGGCAGTTCCTACCAAACCTTCATGCCAGCCCACTCCTGCCTCCAGTAGTAGAGTATCGTCGGGCAATAGTTTCAGCACCTTACAGTATTCAACCTCTAGGGTATCAGAAACTAAATAAACCGCTCTTTGTAGAATCAACGGTAGATTGGCAATTTTCAAAGCATACTGACCGAATTCAGCGATCGCTTTCCCTTGTCGATTGGCAGTTCTCAAGGCAGCAGTGCGTTCTGCAATCTCGATTTTTAGCTCTACCTGACGATTTTCTAAAAGTTGAGTTTGAGCTAATTCTAACTGGCATACTTGCTGTTGTAGAGATTCAATTACCCCATACATTTCGCCAGGGTCAAATACTTGTAACAAACTAGTTTGGGTCACAATTCCTACTAGTTGCCCCTGAGTATCGCCGACCAATAAACGTCTTACCCGATGCTGCTGCATTTGCTGGTGTACCGACCAAAGACTATCATCGGGACTAACCAGAAATAACGGCGTGCTCATCACATCCCGCGCCGATTGTCTTAAGTCTAAATTGAGATTCTGAAACTGGACGATATCTCGTTCGGTAATAATTCCTAAAGGAGATACTGAATCTGTCTCGGGAAAGGTTTGGCAGATTGCCACGCAGCTTACTTTGTGTTCTGCCATTAATCGGGCTACGTGCCGAATCGAATCTTCGGGAGTGGCATAAATTACTCCTGTCTTCATTATTTCGTCAACTTTACGCCACTTCATCATATTGACTGGCTGAAGTTTACGACGTAAATTTTTGGCGGTAATTAGACCCAACAAATTGCGCTCGGGGTCAACTATGGGTAGGTGACGAATGGAATGCGATCGCAGTAGATTTAAGGCAGCAAAAATATCTTCCGTACCAGTGTAGGTTAAAAAGATTGTCTCTCGACTCATTACCTTTTCAATTGCTATGCCTGTCAAGTCGATTTCCGTAGCGATTAACCTAACCAAATCTCGCTCGGTAAAGATGCCCAACAGACGATTGTCACGGGCGATCAGCACGCAACTACTATTGCTAGCAGCCAGATCTTCAGAAATGTTGACCCTACAGCTATTACCCCTTTGCTGCATCAGACCGATCGTTGCCGATAGAGAAGTATCGGGAGTAACCGTTAGCGGCTGGCGATCGATTATTTGTTCTAAAGCAAAAAAGTGATTTGACTGCACTATAGTTTGATGGCGATCTGTAGAATAGAAATACTTCCTGGGATCATTCTAAGTGCAATAACTTAATTTTTTTGTAATTTTAGGTTAACAAATCAGTGCAACATGACAAAATGTTGGGTTTAAAACTAAATTGAGCTTGATATTCCTGGGTTGCTGGCAATATTTAATGATTAATTAGCAATTCTGACCTTAGCCAGCGATAATCTTGTAAATTCTGACTAGTCCAGCAAGCCAATCCCGCCCGTTCGGTTACGGTTTCCACTGCCACAATAACATCGGGGTTTGTACTGTCAATTTGTCCTGGTTTGCCCAGCTTTTCTAATTCTTGCAAAATGACCAAATCGAGAAAAGTTTCCTCCTCATGGCGATCGATGCGATCTTTAAAGCCAATGCGGTGCATCCTAACGTAGAATTTTTTTCCTGCTAACATTGGCAGCCAGTCTAAGACAATTTTTTTTGCCTTGGCTTCAAATTCTTCCTGCCATTGAAAATCAAAGGTTTTCGTTACGGGAACGATTCGCTCGAATAGATTGAGTAAATTGGCATCTTGTTTAAATTGGCGATCGCATTTTGCCAGAAACTGGGGAATGCTTTCGACTTTGACTAGTAGAAGATTCTCAAAATCACTTTGGTAGACTTTGCCCAGCTTTTCTAATAATAAATATGCAGGACTAAAGCTATGTTCTCTGACTTTTACTAATACATTCCAGTCAAGCATGGTTTTATCCTCTGTTAAATTGGTTGTTAGTTGGTAGGGTCGTTTCATAAAACGACCGTACGGTTGTTGGTTGGTTGGTTACAAAACAGATATGCAAAAGTTAATCGATTTCGTTAAAGAGAAAATTGCTCGCATCTAAGTTGTTTGCGCCCACTAGGGTAATGGTGTCGCTATTGGGGGAACGTCCGAATAGGTCGGAAAAGTCGAAGGTAGTTGAAGCACCAATAATTTGAATTCTGTCATCTCCAGAATCTAAAATACCCGAACCGTTGGTATCGAGATGGGCAAATTCATCTAAAGAAGGGAAAACGATTTTATCTTCTGGGCTGAAATCTAAAATACTGTCGCGATCTAAATTAACCTCAGAATTAAGATCGTAAACATAAAGATCGGCACCCTGACCTCCTGTAAATAGGTCATAACCAGAATTAGAAGCGAGGAAAATATCGTCACCCCTACCGCCAAACAAGACATCATTCCCCGCACCATCATCAATAGTGTCGCCACCGTCTCCACCTTCAATTAGATCGTTACCAGCATCGCCTTCGATAGTATCCGCGCCATTTCTTCCTAACAAATAATCATTGCCGTTACCACCATTAAGGAAATCGTCACCTGTCAAACCATCGATGTAATCTGCACCATCTAAACCAAAGATGCGATCGCCAGATTCAGTTCCTAAAAGGAAATCACTACGATCCGTACCGATAATATCTTCACTGCTACTGGGAGTTTGGACTTCATAAGCACCGATGTCAGTGCTGTTGCCCACAGTGCGGGCAAATCCTTCTCCCCTTTGATCTGTTGCCAAGTTATTGGGATTGCTACCCGCATCAATAGCAGGCGAACCTTCTAAAAGAGCGATAGTTTGAGTAAAACCGCCATTTTCTTGTAATTCTCCTAATTGAGGATCGAGAGGATTATCGGCAGTACCTACCAGATCTCCTTGAGATGAATTAAAGAAATCTGTGAAACTATCTCCATTGCCAATGAGGTTGTTGCCACCGCTATTAAAACTATCTCCTCCCAGATCGCGATCGCCTTCGTTTCCTGCAACAATAGTACTAGTTAGATTGAGAGTGCCAGAGATAATCACGTCTTCGGGTAAGTCGTCGGGGGCAATAAATGATTCTTGTTGATAAACTCCCGCAGCACCTCCCGCAGCAAAATTCCCCGTAATGGTGCTGTTATTGATAGTCATGGTTGACTCGACATAGTTTTTGACTCCTCCGCCTTGACTGACAGTAGCAGCATTGCCTGTAATCGTACTGTTGTTAATGATGACTTCAGCTTCCCGTTGGCGACTGTTACCTGCCACAATGCCACCATTAGAAGCTGCGGTGTTACCAGAAATGGTACTGTTGTTGATGGTAGTGTTGGAAGAACCAGAAGAAATACCCCCAGCATTGCCCCCAGCAGAGTTGTTGCTGATAGTAGTGTGGTTAATATTGGCAACGGAGTTATTAATGTTGATACCACCGCCAAAAGCTCCCGTAGAGTTGCCGTCGATGAGGCTGCGATCGATGTCGATGGTGGCATTTTCGACAAAAATTCCCCCAGTAGTAAAGTTGGAATTATTATTGTTGATACTGCTATCAATAATCTGGTTATTACCTGCGATGGTATAGATTCCGCCAGCTTCAAAAGCATAGTTATGATCTACATAGCTGCTTTGTAAAGTGAGATTGCCTTGATTGGCAATACCGCCTCCTAATTCCGCACTGTTATAAGAAATAGTGCTGCGAACAACAGTTAGATTTTCTCGGTTAAAAATACCACCACCAGTATTGTCTGTATCTCTGTTGTTGACATTGCCATTTTCAATCAATAATCCATCTAAA
>NZ_JBZNBU010000239.1:0-4323 GCF_058530065.1 Waterburya sp.
AAAGCCTATCTCTTCGATGCTTTAGAAAACCAAGTAGATATCATTATCGATAATACTGTCGATCCTGGTTTTAAAGTTTCCACAATCCTCGATTTTACTAGCGACGAACCAGAATTAGTCCGCAAAGGTTTGGGTTGGCAAGAAGTGGAAAATTGGTTGGATTTCGTTCATTAATAAATTTTGCGATCGAGCCTCTTCTTCTAAAGGAGAGGTAATTATTAGTTATTAGTTATTAGTTATTAGTTGTTGGTTGTAACTTGCGATCGCATTTGAAGTAAGATCGAAATTAAAGCAATTTAAACGATCGCGTTAAAAACCAAATAAGTTCGAGAAGAAATTATGTCTGCAAACAGATTATCTGATACCTCTATTTCCAGCAACAGCATTGATTTTGACGAACCAGATTTAACTGCGGGAACTCTTGTTACCAACCTCGGTGGCGTTGAGTTTTCGACTAATTCAGAATTTGGTTTGATGATTTTTGATACTAACAATCCTACTGGAGGAGATGACGACCTTAGTAGTAGCGATTTAGGAAATGTGTTGATTATTTCCGAGGATGGAGATAGCAGCGATCCTGACGACAATGTAGCAGGGGGTACGATAAGCTTAGAATTTGATGGTTTGGCGGCAATTGAAAGTATTAGTTTGCTAGATATCGAAGAACCAGGAAGTTCGATTGTCTTTTACGATGAGAATTCCCAGCCCATCGAAACGATAGATATTGAAGGTTTATCAGATGGTAGTTTTCAAGAAATTGACTTCGATATTAGTAATGTAGCCAGTCTCGATATTAATTTAACTGGGAGTGGTGCATTTACGGGAGTTGATTGTGCTACCGATTCTACCGATGCTTATAGCAATATTTATGTTTTTGGCGATAGCTTAGTCGATACGGGTAACCTATTTAACGTGACGAGTTCTCTTCAAGATGCTGAAGCTTTGTTGGGCTTAGATATTCCCGTATTACCTCCTAGCCCTCCCTTCTTTGAAGGGCGTTTTTCTAATGGTCAAATTTGGATTGATAATGTAGCAGCAGCCCTAGACATCGAACTGACTCCTGCCAGCGAACTATCGGCTATTGCACCTGGTTCGGATCTTCTCAGCCCCGTTACCTTTATTGAAGAAACTCCCGTGATTAGTCCTTTTTTCAATGGTAGTACAGGAGATCGCAGTGTCAATTTTGCTTATGGTTTGGCAACAACGGGTGCGACTGGTTCGGGGGAACTAGGGGCATTTGTTCCTGGTGTCAAAACACAAGTAGGATTATATCTAGGAGATTTGTTACAAACAAATCAAACAGCAGATCCCGATGCTCTTTATGTTTTGTGGGCGGGAAGCAATGATTATTTTCTTCCCGATGCCGATCCTGAAACTACAGTCAATAATATCGAAACTGAAGTAGCATCTCTTTATAGTTTTGGGGCGCGTAATTTTTTGGTACTCAACTTACCAGACTTGGGAATAATTCCCGAAGCAAATAATCCTAATTTACCAGTTTCTCCAGAAGAACTTACCGAACTTACAGAGACTCACAATTCACTCTTAGATACTACTGCTGAAGAACTTACCGATAATCTGACTGGTGCTGATGTCAAGATTTTAGATGTAGGTTCTCTGTTTGATGAAGTGGTAGCCAATCCTGAAGAATTTGGTTTGACTAACGTTACCGAACCTTTCTTAGATCCTCTAACTTTTACTCCCACTGTGGGTGCAAACCCCGATGAATATTTTTTCTTCGATACTCTTCATCCCACTACGGTCGGTCATAGTATTATTAGCGACTTTGCTTTGGAATCATTAGCTATCGAAGCAGATATTTAGTTTGGCTGGAGTTATAAAACAACTACTCAAACTGTACTCAAACTGGCTGGTATATTACTGCTCATTTCTAGCGTAACTCATGTAGTGCAGCTTCAAGTTTATCCCCTCGAAGATCTGTGATTGGTGCTGCTGGATTTGGCATAATATACTTTTTTATCGGTCTTTTTTATTGCGTTTTAGTACACATAATTAATCAAATAAAAACCACTGCCCAAAGGAAAAATGCTTTAATAAAAATATTATAAAAAAAGACTAAGCATTGAACTTTTAATGAATTTACTTTACCCTTTGGGAGTCTTGTTAATTTTGGCGATCGCAGCGATCGCAATTTATCTATTAACTCCTCGCAGTTACGAATCTGGAGAATCAGTAGCTAATTCTTATGATGAATGGACTGAAGATGGAATTTTAGAATTTTATTGGGGGGAGCATATTCACTTGGGTCACTATGGCTCGCCACCAACATCCAAGGAGTTTATCACCGCAAAATATGACTTCGTTCATGAAATGGTGCGTTGGGGTGGTTTGGACAAGCTTCCTGCCAATAGTACTCTATTAGATGTTGGCTGTGGTATTGGTGGCAGCAGTCGCATCTTGGCTAAAGATTATAATTTTGACGTGACAGGGGTAACTATTAGTCCCCAGCAAGTCAAGCGCGCCCAAGAATTGACCCCCAAAGAAGTAAATGCCAAGTTTGCCGTAGATGATGCCATGGCTCTTTCTTTTCCCGATGAGAGTTTTGACGTAGTTTGGTCGGTAGAAGCTGGACCTCATATGCCCGATAAAGCAGTATTTGCGAGAGAATTATTGCGCGTCCTCAAACCAGGGGGAATTTTAGTGGTAGCAGACTGGAATCAACGAGACGATCGCATCGTACCTCTAAATTTCTGGGAAAAACTAGTCATGAAACAATTATTAGATCAGTGGTCTCATCCAGCTTTTTCCAGTATTGAAGGATTTTCCGAACTATTAGCCGAAACTGGTTTGGTAGAAGGGGAAGTAATTACTGATGATTGGACTCAAGAAACTCTACCTTCTTGGATCGATTCGATTTGGCAGGGAATTATTAAACCCAAGGGATTAGTTTTATTTGGCGTTTCTGGTTTGATTAAGTCTTTACGGGAAGTTCCTACTTTATTGTTAATGCGTTTGGCTTTTGGTAATGGTTTGTGTCGTTTTGGAATGTTTAAAGCCACTAGAGCTAATGCAGCTTTGAAATCCGAAGCTGCCAAAAGTGAAGCTGTCTATTAGATTTATGGTAATTAAACTATTGATCCAATTTATCAATTTGATGGGGGAGAAATTAAACAGAGATTTGATGCAGTAGTCGATAATATTATCGACCAAATAATTGCTACTCCTAATAATTGGGTTTGGAACTATCATAAAAATCTTCAAGCCTTAAAAGACAGTCGAGTAGCAACTAATACTGCTGACGAACTTAACAATCTGCCGAAGAGCGATCGCTAATTTTAAAAATTAAGTGACTAACAATGACTTAAATTGAGCTTATAGGGGGTCTTTCACAGTTTTGGTGATCCGACGAAAAAAGGCGATCTCCATCGCCAACGGGCAACGCTTCGCGATCGCAAGGGCTTTTTCACCTTATCGTAGTAGAGTAGCGATCGCGCCCACAATAAAAAACCCAGTGACAATTTCTCGTCATACGGCTTTCCATCATTGGCGAGACTACGTTGGGTTTTGATGATATCGGACATACTTCTTAGTTCGGACTACTACGATCGCTCTTATACCATTTCTCCTTGAAGTTGCACTTACAGCCGTTTTCAGTTGAATAGCTCTCTGGGAAAATTTACTAGTTCGTAGTTTTTAGTTTTTAGTTCTTATACCAATTCTCAATCGATTTGGGAAAGCATAATTCAATTAATTTCTTGGGCAAAATCAATAACTATTTTATTACCTAAGTATATTAATTATGGTTATTTAAAGAAACTATAAATCACAAATATCTTTAATTTCATAGATTACAGGCGATATGTTTTTAATTGCGATACGATTCTGTAATTTGGATCGATTTTAGTATGTGATTTAGTACCTATCGACCGTTCTTTAATTAAGTTTAAATAAAGTATAGTTTAAGCAAAAAAACTGTTGTACTACAAAAAAAATACAAGCGATAATCGTCGATATAGTTTTACTTTTGTCGCATGAACAACACAACAGTAGTAGATTTATCTTTTGATTCTTTTAGTAATTCAACTAATATCTTAAATTCAGATTCTGGATTAGATATTAAAACTTCAGAGTCAGGCGATCGATTATTATTTATCGATTCAGCAGTCGAAGACTATCAATTATTAATCGATAATCTAGTCGAATCAACAGAAGTTATCGTCTTAGATCCTCAAAAAGATGGAATTTCTCAAATTAGCCAAACATTAGACCGATACGATAGTTTGGATGAAATTCATATTGTTTCTCATGGTAATAATGGCGAGTTGTTTCTCGGTAATACAACATTAGATCGAGACTCTTTAA
>NZ_JBZNBU010000240.1:0-1432 GCF_058530065.1 Waterburya sp.
AAAATTTGATACAAACTCAAGAGATTGTGGCATTCTGGGCGTTCTGGATCGTCAAATGTCAAACCTTTGACTGGATCGGTTTTACACTTTTTGATTTTTCTTTTAATGGCATCGGGAGGATCTAATAAATCGATGCGACTTTACTCGGAAGGATCGGATTTAGACATTTTTTTAGTGCCATCTGTTAGGCTCATTACCCTCGCACCCTCTTTACGAATCATCGGTTCGGGTACTTTTAGAACGGGCTTTTTCTTCTTGCCAAATTTATCGTTGACTCTGGCTGCAATATCTCTAGTCAGTTCTAAATGTTGTTTTTGATCTTCCCCTACGGGTACAACATCTGCGTCATATAATAGAATATCTGCTGCCATTAATACTGGGTAATCTAGCAAGCCAACGCTAACATTTTCCCCCTGCTTGACAGCTTTTTCTTTAAACTGAATCATTCTCTCCAACCAATTTAGAGGAGTAACGCAATTAAATAACCAAGCAAGTTCGCTATGGGCAGAAACGTGAGACTGAACGAAAATTGTCGAACATTCAAGATCGATACCACAAGCCAAATAAACAGCAGCTAGTTTAAAAGTATTTTCTGCCAACACTTTGGCATCGTGGGGTACGGTAATGGCATGAAGATCGGCAAAAAAGAAGTAATTATCGTAATCCTGTTGGATTTCTACCCAATTACGGATTGCACCTAAATAATTGCCTAAATGTAAGTTTCCCGTGGTTTGGATTCCCGATAATACTCGCTTTTTGTTCATTTGTTGCTCAAAAATTTTGCCCATAAAATATTCCCTCTTTGTCGATGGAAAAAGGGAATTTTTCTATTATGAATAAGTATTACACGATTTTGGATTATTAATAGATAATATTGTATTGTTGAGGGTCAACTACAACTAAACTTGCCACTGCTCTAATTGATAGGCACTATTCCAAAACATCCATTCAAATTGGGATGCGCGGTAGAAAACTAGATTCATCAGATCCAATTCTTCAGTCGAAGCTTTTTCCGCCATTTTATTGGCTACTTCAATCACATAATTTACTGAAGTCTCAAACTCTGGATCTACATAGGTATCGATCCATTTTTGGTAGGGATTGGCTGTAGTATTAGCTTGTCGGTAAATGTGTTTGCCCACCTCTAAATAAATCCAAAAGCAAGGTAACACTGCTGCGACTGTTACGGCAAAAGTAGATTGATATGCTGTAGCGATTAAAAAATTGGTATAGTTCAAACAAGTAGGAGAAGGTTGGGCGTTTAAAGCATCTGTCGGATCGATGCCAAAATCGGTAAAAAACTCTTCGTGCAAACTACGTTCGACAACAATTGCTTCTCTGACACTATTAGCAAATTGCAATTGCATTTCTGGTTGGGGTGCTTTGGCAGATGCGATCGCCAAAACGCGGGCAAATTCTCCCAGATAGATCG
>NZ_JBZNBU010000241.1:0-4217 GCF_058530065.1 Waterburya sp.
CATACCCAATCGAAGCTTTGGGGTCTCCCCCATGAGGAGGCACGGACTCGGAGCTTGCATCCGAGTATGGAGTGCCGTCAACTTTTTCAAGACGCGCCTGTCGGCGACGCGGGGTCTCGCCGCTTTTTTTGAACCCACAAATGTTTCTAACTCATTTAATTCTCCGACTTGTGGTGTGGTTTCTGGATCATAAGCATTGGGCAATAGTTCTCCTACTTGTTTAACCCAGTTAATAACTGTGACATGGTGTATTCCTTTGACTCTTGCGATTGCTCGAAAACCCATACCATTGACATACATGGTCAAACACTCGCGTTTAAACTCATCAGAATAACCTTTTTGAGTTTGATAACAGTCTAAAAATTGTCTCTTACAACTAACGCAAATGTAGTTTTGTTTCCCTCTTTTGTTTCCGTTTTTATTGATGTGAGTTGATTTACATTCAGGACATTTCATTGAGATTTAATTTTGACTGACTCTTTTTTTTTGCGATCGCTCTGCCCAGTAATCATACCTTCATTCACCAACGCCATTTTTTTTAATCAAAGCTGATATTAACTCCTACTTTGGAACATAAAAACTTACAGCAGTTTTCATCTAAGTCAGGTACAGAATAGATCGTTTTAAGGCGCAAAGGACATTCGTGTGTCCGCATGCAGGCAGGGGGCAGCCCTAAAGGACTAGTTGCGGCTAACTAAACGCCTTACTTTCGGTCGAGGCAGAAGTTAGATGTACCTCAGTAAACTGAAAAACGCTGTATCTTTCAACCAAGCTGATTCTTGTCAATTTTTTTTCCTTACTTATTCAGCAAACCCTACTTAAAACAAAAATCCCTTAGATTTTGTTTTTAAATCTAAGGGATTTAAAAAGCTTGTATAAGTTTGAAAATAAATAATAATTTTTTTTTGTCCTAAATTGAAGCGCAGACTACTGTGGATAGAATGAAATTAAAACTGAAAAGAAACTCCCAAAGAAACTACAGGATAAATATCAATAAAGGCTAAATCATCTTCAATTTGTTCTACTTCTTCATCTATAGCGTCGTTTACTTCTTCTTCTACTAGCTGTCTTTGTTCGGGAGGAAGATTAGGATTGATATTGGGATTTACTTCAATCTCAGGAGAACCACCAAACATAATTCCTAAATTAAACCAAAATCCTAAACCTTTATTTCCTGCTACTGCATTTCCCCAGCCAAGACCAACATAAGGAGCAAAAGTACGAGTAACTTCTATATCTACATCCACCGAACCGATTTCACTAGCATCAAATGTTTGGTCGCCAATTTCAATTTCGTCTTCAGCAATTGCAGTTCCTTCAACATCATTATTGGCAATAATAGCTCCAGCACTTATTTTAAAACCAGAATTTTTAAAAGGATGAAAGTCAACTATAGTAGAAACATTAAGTAAGTTTAGATCTGCATCATAAACCGTATCAACGCCAGAATTGCTGTCTTCTATTTCAAAACCCAAACCAAAAGTATTTACTCCAAGTCTGGCATTAATTTGGGGAATTATTTTTCTGACTAAATGACCGCCCAAACCTAGAGTACTAATTTCAGGAACGATCGCCCAACCTGTTTTTTGAGTTGAACTGGATATAGAATTATTTTGATTATTTTCTGGAGGTGCTGGAGGAGGAACGGGTACGGGTACGGAACGAGGAGTCTCTCCTTCGGTGGCAGGGATAGTTCCTTCGCATTGAGAATTGAAGGGAAAATCTCGACAAAACTGTTCTAAGTCTAGTTGTCCTAATTGATAAGTCCTACCCGAAACATTGGTAAAGTACTGAGATAATTCTACAGGAAATAATAAATCATTTGCCTCAGTAGAAACTGAATTATTTTGTGCTTCCAAAGACATAGCTGGTTTTGAAGCGATCGCCATAATTCCCAAGCTCAATCCTAGTAAGATTTGATTTTGTTTATTTCGTTTCCAGTGACTCATCTGACACACTCCACCACATATTGATCGATTGAAATTGAGAATTATACCCAATTTAACTAGTTTTCAAAGTAAGGCTAGCATTGAAAATGAGCAATTGCCACAATTTTAGGTAGTAGGGAATGGGCATTGATGACAAGTTAACGTCTTGTGTTGTTTGTCAAACGCTTTTGAGTAATGAGTAATGAGTAATGAGTAATGAGTTTTGCACTAATCCTAGAGCAATTTAAAGTCCGAATTACTCTTCAATCTATAATCCATGTACAGTGTCTAATATTCATAAACAACACTATATGTAGTATTTGACTAATGAATAAGTTTCTGATATGGGCATGACTATAATTAATGAGATTTATATTTAATGCTACAAAAAAAGCTGAGACAGAATCTCAACTTTGATTTAGAAAGTTTATTAAATGGGTTTTGTTAATGGGAAATTAGAGATCGAAAATAACTCCGCCTTCAATACCAAAAGATTCTGCTTCATTTTGATATCTTCCCTGAGCAAAAGCATCTAGCTTTTCATTGATTTCAAAGGAAGCACCAATTTTAAATTGGAAATCAAATTCTGTATCGCTATCATCGAAAGCCGAAAATCTGCTGAAACCTAAGCCAGGGCTGAAAAAGCCAGTTATATTACTGCGAGGAAACTGATATTGGAATCTAGGGTTGAGATAAAAGCCGATAATAGTAACGTTTTCATCAACATTTTCTATTCCCGCAAAACCAATTAAAAACTCAGCATCGGCAGCAATGTATTGATTAAACTTAGTACCTGCAAAAACGTGTCCTTGAAAACCTAAATCTAGATTATCGCCAAAAAAGATACCTGCACCCGTACCGAGATACCAATTTTGGAAAGGTCTGATTTCACTACTTCTAGTTCTTCTAGTTCTGGTACGACGAGTTTGAGCGACTTTATCGCTATTCTCTTGATAATTAACCTTAAAATCTTGACAAGCTGCTTCGGTTTCACAAGAAACTTGATATTCTTGATAATTTTCTGCGGTTTGTGCTTGTACCGCGCAGGGGATACTCAGAGCAATGAGAGTTGCTAAAAGGGTATTTTTCATTATTATCTATCCTTACACCACATTAAAAACCTTTGGATATTAGTATAACCATAACGAGACTAGAGGCAAATTAAAAAAATAAGTAATTATTCTCAAAGATTTTAATCGGCGATCTTGATTGCAACTAGATAATTTGGCTAGAGATATGCCAAACTAAACCTCAAAATTGCCGAAGATCGAAATTAAAATAAATTGCCATAGTCAGGGATTTGAAAATAAGTTAGATTTTAGCTGTCATTATGCTGCATTAACAACTTACTAACGACATATAGCTAAAATAGCCAAAACTAAAATTCTATCCAAATATATTAAATTGATAAACCAACTCGATCGCATCTATCGTCAGAAATATCGTTTTCCCATTATGTTAGTTTTGGGAGCGATCGCTTTTATGTTAGCTATTACTTTTAATTCTATCGCTCATGCTAAATTATTCGATGGACCTGTAGATATACTACCTTTGGAACAAAGGGTAGCATTGAGGCGGGGAGAAGTTATTTTTCTAGGACAAAGCGGCGAATATACCTGTCGCATACTAGCAAACTCTTCTGTAGAAAATGCTTGGCAGGTTCTCACAGATTATGATAATTTTGCTGATTTTTTACCAGGAGTTGAAAGCAGCCAACTAGTCCAAGAAAAAGGAGACTTTAAAGTATTCGAGCAAATTAATAAGATTAAAGCTCTTATTTTTAGTATTGAATCTCGAATTCAAATTGCTAATACCGAACTCTATCCTCAGGAGATTGCTTTTGAAGCAGTGGAAGGAGAAGACCTAGAATATCTGGAAGGGAAATGGACTTTAGAGCCAGTTTCGCCCTATCCTAGTGCGCCTCCAGACAGAGTTTTGCTGACTCATAAAGTTACAGTCAAACCAGCTAATGCTATTAGCGACGGTCTATTCTATAGCATCTATGAAGATCGTCTCCGAGAAACTATGACCGCGATCGGATTGGAAACCGAACAACGCTACAGTAGAATTAGCCAGGAAGAAAGATCGGAGTTTAACTAGAGTTTTAACTAGTTGTACCAAAAAGAAAATCATCTATCCCTAGATCGATGATTCCTTCGACAATAATCGTTTGAGAGTCGAGAGCAATGGTGGTACTACTATCGCCAATGGTTATCCATTCATCTTCTCCATCGAGTATGCCCGAAAAATTGGTATCGAAATTGTAGAAATCGAGATCGTCACCAAAAA
>NZ_JBZNBU010000242.1:0-14560 GCF_058530065.1 Waterburya sp.
CTAACAGCATCAAACGGCTGTCGATGTTGCGTAACATTAGATTGGCTGGTTTGATATCTCGGTGAACTAAAGGAGGATCGAGGTTATGTAGATATTCCACTACGTCGCAAATTTGGATCATCCAGCGAATAGTGCGTTCTGGATCGGTCGGTCCTCGCTGATTGACAAACTGTTCTAAGTTATGACCGTGAATTAATTCCATGACTAGATATTTGCGATCGTTTTCCACAAAAAAGTCATAGTATTTAGGGATTCCAGGGTGTTCCAAAGATTTTAAAATCCGAGCTTCCCGTTCAAATAATTCCCTGGCTTTGGGGATGCGAGCCATGTCTGCATTCATTTCTTTGAGAACTAAAAGCATAGGTGCATTTTTAACCGTTCGATTGCGATCCCAAGCTAAATAGGTAGTCCCCATACCACCCCGACCAAGAGTACGTAAGATTTGATAAGAACCAACAAAATGTTCTTCTTCGACGATGGGCTTACCACAATGACGACAAAAGATACTGCCTTCGGGGTTGTCTGCGTGGTCGCAAGGAACAGAGACTTCTAAGATATTAGTTTTATCGATTTCCCTCTGATTTTTTACCAGTTTAGATTCGATTTCAAATTTGAAGACAGGGCCATTTTCTGCCAGTCGAATCAAATCGTTATGGTTGACTATCGTCTCGGTAACAAATTCATTATTTACTAACGTACCATTAGTACCTCTGCTAATTAATTTCCACTGTTCCGCTGAGGCATCAATGAGATTTAATTCTAAATGCTGTCGAGAAACTTGAAAATAGCCGTGCAGCACAATGTCGTTATTTTGGGCGCGACCGATGCGAATTAATGGCTGGTCGGAAAATTCCCACTGTTGGAGGGGATGATTTGTCTGGGGTTCTAAGAGGGTAAAAATGACCATATTTGACAATTATCGATAAAGTAAGTTCAAGCTAATTATGGTCTTTAAAAATCAGGCTTTAACTTGACTCTAACTAGTATGGCAGTAATGTTATCGTGACCGTTATATTCATTGGCAAAATTTACTAATTCAAACAAACCTTGTTGTAAATTGCTCTGAGCACTAATTAAAGGTTCGAGATATTGTTGCCAATTTTTTTCCAGTAAGTTGTTGTCGCAAAGACCATCGGAACAAAGCAAAAGCAAGCAATCTTCTGTAACTTCCATAAATTGAATATCGGGTCGAACGTAATTGTTTTCTCGCGGGCCTAATGCTTGGGTCAGCTGATAGGCATCGGGTCTTCCGTAGGCAATATCTGGCTCGACACCGCGATTGATTTCTCTTTGTCCGACTTCATGGTCTAAGGTTAGTTGTTCTAATCCTAGTTTGCGAGTAATGCGATAAACGCGACTATCTCCCACATGAGCGATCGCTAACTGGGTATCTTTAAGTAAAGCCATTACCAAAGTCGTGCCCATTCTACCGCTACCAGAACGGGAATTATCAATATTGGTTTGATATAAGATGTCGTTAGTTAGTAATATGCCTTCTTCAATAGTTTCGCGATCTGGCAGACTATCTTGCCACTCAATTTTAAAAAATTTCTGTAACTGTTCTACTGCCATAGCACTGGCAACTTCTCCCGCAGCGTGTCCCCCCATACCGTCGCAAACTAGATATAAGCCTTTAACAGTCATGGAGATTTCGGAGTTGTTTTCAGATTTCTCGATCGCAGTTCTAACTCCGAAAAAATCTTCATTATGATCTCGTTGAGAACCAATATCCGTATAACTGGCATCGGTGACAGAACGCAACTGCATGGGAATCATTGCTGTAGCCTGCTCTTCAAATTCACTACCATACATCATGTCTTCTTCGTCTTCGTTGAAGAAGCCTAGTTGCTCTGGAGTTTCTAAATCGCTGTTGGGTTGAATATTGTTAGATTCGGAGGTCGTCATATTTGCACTAGGATAATTTGAATGAATGTGGAAGGACTCAAGTTCGTCCTCACCAAGACCGAGATTATGCAGTTCTAATCGTAATTGTTCTATTTCAATAATTTCCTCGGAGATTACGCGATCTAGCAATCGATGGATATTGTCTAAACGATCTAAATTGGATTCGCTAAAACATAATTGCCACATGGTAGCTAAATCTTTCAGATTGGGAGATTTTCCTTCTAAATCCAGATAAAGTTGCTGAAGACAAAAAGCTTGGTCTTCATCTATGCGCAAATTATCCTTGACCAATAAACTTTGAGCGCAACGGATTTGACATAATGGTTCCCATAATTTTGCCATTTCATCCAGAAACCAAATTATTTGTAACAATGGCAGTGGTTGTTGCGACCAAAGTTCCGTTAGCAGTTTCCAATGGGATCTATCTGGCAATAATACCACGGCGCGATCGCGCTGCTGCCAAGCGTCATAGATTTTGGGAACGATCGGAGTATATTTTTCTAAGATTAGATAGGGTAAAGCATGGGTTGGAACTCCAAATAAATTCCAATATTGAGTAACGGATAAATAAGAACTATTCAAATCTTGACCTAGTTCTGTAAATAGATCCATTTGCTGTTTTTGCAAAGTTGCTAAATGGGATTTTTGGCGGGGATATCGATCGATCGCTTGTCCCTGAAAAATTATGTTATCAAGTTTTTCGGTAAAGTCGGCAACGTTGGTAATTGATTCGGGACTAGCTTCAATAGTGTAGCGACTGGCATTATATTCGCCATTGCTTTCAAAATCCAGACTGGGTACTTTTTGATGAAGATTCTCGCTAAAAAAATCGGCAATATTTTCAATTTTGAGTTTTTCTTTCAGTTCTTTACATTGTTGAGCGATTCGCTCTTCTTTTTGCCCTTCGGGTTTAGCTACAGAATTCTCTCGAACAATAACCGCCCACAATTTGGTGTGATTTATGGCATTACAAAAACTACAGTTTTTTGCTTCAATGGGAATCTCAGCTTGGCATTCACAGCAAACTTTATGGGTTAATGATATGCCACAGTTTTGACAATATTTATGCTCTTCTGGATTTTCAAATTCACACTGAGGACAAATAAGCATACTGCATTTTCCGTTAAATATAATTTTCGCCTATATTAATTCCCATGTTTTCCCTAGTTTGTTTGATAAAACAGAAAAAAAATAATAGAAAAAAAAATAATTATATTTGCAATATTAGCTCATCGTCCTATTTTGGCAATCTCTTTTTAAATGGTACAAAGTCATAAATCGAGTGAAAAAATATTGCAAGAGATCGCTTATTTAGACTCAGCGTCAATCAGAACCGAATTTGCTGCTAATTTTATCGATCGCCCAAGTGACAAAAGCACCTAAAAATAAAATGCCAATCGCTGGATTAAACACTGGTTGCCAAAGTTTGTACCAAAGGTCGAAGCCCAGGGGAATATTGAGATAGCGACCGATAACGGCGACTGCAAACCAGATAAATCCCAAAAAAACTAAAAAGACATCGGCGATGAGAATGCGATTTAACCAAGTGACGATTTGTTCTTTCATAAATTTAATTAACTACTATTGCTTCGGTTGCTAAAAATTCCTTCCAGGTTGCCAAGTCTGCTAAAGAGCGATCGCGATATTGACCGTATCTTTCTTTTTTACTTTTTACTTTGGCAGGCAATTGAGGAATAATCCCAAAATTAGGAGGCATGGGCTGGAAGTGTTTGGGAGAAGCAGAGCTAATAAATTCAAATAACGCTCCCATCATTGTAGTTTCGGGCATAGTTAAAGGTTCTCGACCTAACGCCAGACGAGCAGCATTAGTTCCTGCCAACCATCCCCCTGCTGCGGCTGCGGTATAGCCTTCCGTACCAACTAATTGTCCTGCGGCGAGTACCCTCGGATTGTGTTTAAATTGCAAACTAGCTGTTAGAAGTTGGGGGGAATTAATAAAGGTATTGCGGTGCATGACTCCCATCCGCACAAATTCGGCATTTTCTAAACCAGGAATTAGGCGAAAGACTCGTTTTTGTTCTCCCCAACGTAAATTAGTTTGGAAACCTACCATATTCCATAGTTGTCCTGCCTTGTCTTCTTGACGCAGTTGCACTACTGCATAGGGACGCTTGCCTTTATTTTCAGGGGCGCGAAAATCTCCCAAACGAGAATCAAACAAACCCACAGGCTTGAGAGGACCATAACGCATGGTATCTTCTCCCCTGCGGGCTTGTTCTTCAATGGGCAGACAGCCTTCAAAAAATTTTGCCGTCTCCAATTCAAAATCTTTGAGTTCTGCTTGTTCTGCGGCGCACAAAGCCTCGTAAAATCTGAGATACTGTTCTTTATTCATCGAACAGTTGAGATAGGCTGCTTCTCCGCGATCGTAACGGGATGCCAGAAAAGCAATCTGGCGGTTGATCGACTCTCCTACCACAATAGGGCTAGCAGCATCAAAAAAGCTCATGTATTCCATCCCCGTAAACTTTTGTAAGTTTTCTGCTAGTTGAGGACTAGTTAAAGGTCCTGTGGTTAAGACTACAATCTCATCTTGAGGAATTTCGGTGATTTCTGCTCTTTTAAAGGTTACTAAGGGATGATTTGCCAAATTTCGAGTTAATTCACTGCTAAATACTGCCCGATCTACTGCCAAAGCACCCCCCGCAGGTACGGAGTGTTTGTCTGCGGTGGCAATGACTTGGGAATTTAAACGGCGTAATTCTTCATGGAGTAAACCCGCAGCGCGATCGCTATTTTTCGCACCAAAAGAATTGCTACAAACTAGTTCTGCCAATTCTTCCGTATGGTGAGCGGGGGAGGTACGGACGGGACGCATTTCATATAAGGTTACGGGCACACCCGCCTGGGCTATTTGCCAAGCCGCTTCTGTTCCTGCCAAACCACCACCAATTACAGTTACTCTGCGATCGCTCATATATTGCTTCTTCTTTGTTTGCTGATTTCTTTATAATTTTACATTTATTTATTTACTAGTAGAAATCAACGATGATATTCAATGCGGTGTTGTTCGATAATGCTAGAACTTCCCTTTAAAGAGCGATCGCGACGTATTTCGGTTAATCCTAATTCTGTAAATAGAGATAATTCCGCATCGGATAACGCCCAGGGTGGCCCATCAGGAACAGTATTATTTTTACGGTAATGAGTAACCACCAAAAGAATACCGTTGCTAGCTACTAAAGGTGCAATGGCTGAAATTATCTGCGATCGCACATTTAAGGGTAAAGCTTGAATATTACGACATTCAAAGACAAAATCAAACTGCTCTTGCCAAGCGGGATCTAAGGCAAATAGATCCCCAACTACATAATTAACTGAAGACTGAGGAAATCTAGTTTTACACCAAGCGATTGCCGTGGGAGAGATATCAAATGCGGTTACCCGATAACCACAGTTGGCTAAAAGTTCGGCATCGTCTCCCAAACCACAACCAATTACTAGGGCAGATTTGCCTTCAGGGGATGGAGGATAGGTATTTAACCAATCTTGTAAATAAGGATGAGCCTGATTTTTTGCCCAAGGTACTCCCTGGGAATTTCCCTGGGCTTGTGCATATAAAGGTTCAAACCAGCCAGAAGGATCTTGTTGGCTAATGGATTGTTGAGATAGATTTTTGATTTTTTTCCGTAATTTTTGCGCTGGTTTATCCAATATGATGGTGTCGAGCTTGATTTTTTTGGCGATCGCAATTAAATACCTGCGTAAAATTAAATTCATTACTTTTCACCAATAGGAGTTAAGTTAGAGAATAGATAATTCTCCAATGGTTTCCAAACGTTTAACAGGAGTTAACTGAACGAATTTATCTGCAAGCATTTCAGAGATAGCAGGAGATATCCAGCCCATTTGCTTGAGTAATTGAATCGCTACGGCATACTTAGCTCGTCTCGCGCCATCTTTGACTTTAATTGCCAATCCCATCCCCTGACCGATTCTACCAACGCACTGCACTCCTTCCGCACCAGATTTACTAATTAATTCTCCTTCGCTCAATCGCATCAATTCTGTATCGAAAGCCCCTTCTCCTGCAATTAAACGAGGGTAGTAAGTCATCGCCCTAGCAATACGTTCTAAATCTAGATTGTCTCCCGCTGCTAGTTGGGCATACAAGCGAGCCATTTGTTTTAGTTCCATTGAGTAGGTAGGCATTCCGCAGTCATCTTTTGCCCCAATTAACTCCTCTCCAGGCATTTCTAACAATTCTGATATTTTACTCAAAATCAACTTTTGTACGGGGTTAGAGCGACGTAAATAAGTATCGAGAGGCCAATTACGATTTTGACAGACAGCTAAAGCTCCTGCGTGCTTACCCGAACAGTTGTATTGCAAGCGAGTACTTTTTCCTGGAGGAATGGGACATTTAAGGTAGGTAGGATCGACATCAGCCCGCCAAAGTATGTTGAAAGCTTGTCGGGCTTGTTCCGTAGTTCCTTGATGGGAACTACAGGCGATCGCCAAATCCCGATCGCTCAGATCGTATTTTTGTAAAGTTCCCGTGCTAGTAATTGCCAAAGCTTGAAACGGTTTCAGGGCAGAACGAATAAAAGCAGAATTTTCTGCGTTGCCCGCCATCAGCAGAACCCGACCTCTACTATCGCATACTGTTGCTTCTACTTGATGAGATGATTCGACAATTCCTTCTCGCAGGAGATGGACTTCTATCGTCGGTGTCTGAATTTTTTTGCCCCTAGTCATTCGGTATTAGTTGTACTGACGAAAATAATGATTATGCTTTCGGCTGGGTTTGTAACTAGCTTTTCTGGGAAAAACTGAGTTGCAATTTCAACTCTTGTAGTTTAGCTAACAATCTGCCACATTAAACTACTGAATAAGATAACCCCTCCCAAAAAGCCATAGGTTTTGTGAAATCTTTTGAGAATCGGTTCTATTTCATAATTAGCCACCAGGCGATCGCGATTTAACATGGTAGTGGGTTTGAGCCAAGTTTGACCGTCGTACCAGCCCGACTCTTCATAAAAAATGCGATCGCTCATTAGCCTATCTTTGATATATTGCCAGCCTAAATAAATTCTCGCGATAAATATTCCTGTCAACAAACAAATACCAATCGCGCTAGATAATATGCAATGAAAGGTATCGTGTCGAGGAACGAATACTGACATAGCCAAAGGAATAGCTAACACAGCACTCCAAAAGCAGACCCAAGCTATCTTTCTGGCATAGTTTCCAATGGCAATAATACCCCAATCAAAGAGCCAAGATTCTTTCAGCTTTTCGTATTCGACAATTGGTTGTTGTTCGGTAGGAACGGGACAAAAATTTAGACTGGATTTATTCATAAAGAGATTTAACTTGGCTCGGAAGAATATTCAATGCGCTCTGCGTGTCCCCAAAACGCTTCTAAATTATAGTATTCTCTCTCTTCAGGAAGAAAGGTATGGACGATAACATCTTCATAGTCTTGAACCACCCAGTTTCCTTCTCGCTTGCCCGAAACTCTTACAGGAATACGATTATATTTCTCTTCCAGTTTTTCTTCAATCGATTCGGCGATCGCTTTTAACTGAGTTCCCGAAAATCCTGTAACAATTACAAAGTAGTCCGCCAGATAAGAAACATCAGATACATCTAATAAGACAATATCTTGAGCTTTTTTGTCCTCTGCTGCTGTTGCTATCTCTAGGGCTAATGCTTTGCTATCAATGTAAGAAGGATTTTGAGATTGTTGTTGGGTTGTGTTAGCGGAGCTTAACGAAGTTATCGCTTGTTCTGATGATAATTTACTCATTCAAATATGTTTTAAGATTTTATTTTTGATTTCGATAGGCTTTGTGGGTGAATAATTTTGGTTAACTATTGGTTGCGTTTTTTGGCTTTGGCTAAAGCCCAATTCCTCGTCAAGATAGTGCGGGGATGAATTACTTTTTGCTGACTTACTAGATATTTTAATGAAAGATCGCTAGTTTGTTGTACGCATTTGTAAAGATTTTCTTGGGCTGTAGCTCGGATTGCATTCAATTCTGCATTGTTCCCTCGATTTGGTTCGATGGCATCGGCTACAAACACCACGCAGCTTAATTTATCCATACCAGGATTGCCTAGAGTATGATTGCCAATAGCAGCCAATATTTTGGGGTCTTTAATACCAAATTCTTGTCGTGCCACCACTGCGCCTACCTCTGCATGAAGTAGATGGGGAGAATTGAGACATATTTCATCTACCACTATCTCGGCATCTTTGGCTATTTTCAACAGTTTTTTGGGAGAAAAGAATTTTGCCAAGTCGTGCATCAAACCTGCCTTTGCTGCTTTAGTTTGGTTTAACCCATGACAGCTAGCTAAATCGATACAAGTTTGCTCGACACCCAATATATGTTGCAAACGACGTTCGTTAACATTGTTTTTAAGCCAAGAGATAATGCGATGTCTCCCTTCAACTTCGTAGTCGCCCATGAATGGTATTGTAGTGGTTTTAAACAATCATTTTTGAAACTTCCTAGCTTTTAACCGATTGGCTTTAAGCTTCTAAATTAATTTATAGTATATTATAGCTCAAAGCAATAAACCCTGCTGGTGAACGTAACTAAGAGCTTCACCAACTTTGGTAATAATCTCGACTGCTTTAGTTTCTTCAAATTTGTTATTATCATCTAGATGTCTAGACAAATCTTTTCCTTTCACATATTCCATCACCATGCACCATAGTTCCCCTTCCTGAAACCCTTGAGGATAGACTTTGACTATGTTGGGATGACGACAACTAGCTAGAGCGATCGCTTCATTGATGAAACTACTTTGTAGTTGGAGAAAGTTTGGTTTGCTTCTGGCAAATTCATTTAGGGTTTTCAGGGCAAATAACTTATTAGTCCTAATTCGACTAAACCTTGTTTTAAATTCTTCAGCTTATTTTGAGTTATACCAATTCTCTAAATTATCGCTACAAATAGATAGCTTATTTCTTCTAGTCCCCCAGTCCCGTCAAGCGGGATAATATCTCCCAGTCTCCTAGTCTCCCAGCCCGAAAGTTATCTGTAGTCCCATTAAAGAGAAATGGTATTACTTGATATTGATGTTGATTTTGAATCGGTTCGATCTAGATTGACAGAGTATAATTTTTTTTGTTACTTTATACAAAGTCATAACGACTATGAATAAATTCCAAAAGGAGTTAGATATTGTGGTTAAAATTGTAGGAATTACAGGTAGTTTGAGAGATGGTTCTTATAGTGTCAAAGCCCTAAAGCAAGCAATTACGAGAGTAGAAACTTTGGGTGCAGAGGTAGAAATTCTAGATTTACAAAAGATGAATTTACCTTTCTGTGATGGTGGCGATGACTATTCCGACTATCCCGATGTGTCAAAGCTAAGAAATGCAGTCAAAACAGCAGATGGATTGATTTTAGCTACTCCTGAATATCACGGCAGCGTTAGTGGCGTACTCAAAAATGCCCTAGATTTGATGAGTTTCGAGCATTTATCGGGTAAAGTTGCAGGATTGATTAGTGTTTTGGGAGGACAGTCTAACAGTAATGCCCTCAATGACTTACGAGTTATCGTTCGTTGGGTACATGGTTGGGTCATTCCCGAACAAATTGCCATTGGACAAGCATGGCAAGCTTTTGATGGAGAAGGTAAATTATTGGATGAAAAACTATCCCAGAGATTCGATCGCTTTGCTCAGAGTTTAGTGGACAACACTCGTAAGATTAGGGAAATCTAGGAAACTACCCGTAACTAACTTTTACCATTCTCAAATGAATGACCAAGAATTAATCAATAAGGGCTTAATTGTAATTAATCTAGATATTTACTTCCAAGTACCGTGAAAACTGTGAGGAATTACCGAAGGTAACGCCAAACGACAGACAGGAAGATCGAACAGACGATCGCTTTGATAGATTCTGACCTCACTGCGATCTTCATTGCCATCATATACGACGGTCAACAACCAACCCCGCTGGGAATTATCTTGACTGGGAACGAATATCGGCTCGGAAGGATAGTAATTGTTACCCAAATCGGCGATTGCTAGATTGCTAGTTTCTCTGTCGAAACAGGCGATCGCATTAAACATTTCTTCCCCTACCGTTACTCCATAGCGATGGACGTTGAGATAGGTATAACGCCAAGATTGTCCCACTTTAGCAGGTGCGACTACAGGAAATTCGGCAGCAGTATTGGATAGTTGCTGGTTATTAACTACTTTGGCAGTTTGAGGATCTAGGGTTAGTTGCCACAATGTACCCTTAGCTTGGGTTTGAGTGTAACCAGAAGCCACTTCTTTGAGATATTGATTGGTGTCAAAATTCTCATAACGGATAAATTCCGTCACGATATTACCATCGCCATTGATGCACCCATTAGCAAAGTGCCATTGAAACCAAGGATCTGTATCGTTGCGACTGACTAATTCTAAAGACTGGCGATCGAAAACTAAGATTTCCGTACCTAATTCTGGTTTCCATTCCATGGCATCGCTATAGCTTTTTTGCCCCAATAAAATAGGTGCTAAATTTACTCTAACGGGAGAAACTAAGAAAACTAAATATCGACCTGCCAAACAAAAATCGTGGATTAAAGGTAAACCCGATAAGGAATGGGAATTTTTTCCTTCAAGTTTTCCCGAAGCAGCACAGCGATATAAATTTAAAGTAGTGCTAGCCCCTGGGGTTACTCCATAGTTAAAGATCTCTCCCGTTACTCCGTCTACTTTAGGATGTGCCGAGAAAGATTGTTTCTCCGTTAAACCTGATAAATCTTCCAGACCAATAGTAGTTAGATCGTTTAAATCCAAAGCATGGGGTTTGCCTCCTTCCCAAAGAGCCAATAAACGATCTGATAAGGCTAAAACTGAAGTATTAGCTGCATTTTTTACTGGCTTAAACCAATTATTCCAAAATGCCCCCTTCGCAGTCATACCGTAATTAGGATAGATAAAACTATCTTCTTTGGCTTCCTCAAGATATCCGTCCGTTTTAACATAACGATAAACGGCGGTTGCTCGACCATGGGCAAAATTAACCCCCAAAATTGCACCATCTCCATCAAACCAATGACCTACTCGATCTTCACCTCTAGTAAGTCTTGCAGGGCCATTACGGTATAGGTTGCCTTGAATTTCTGGCGGAATCGCACCAGAAATAATTGTTAAAGGCGTAGTATCAAATTCTCGGGCAGGTTTGGCGATCGCATTTGCCCAGGCTTTGGTTTTAGAAATAGCTATCATGGTTTTATTTTTTTATTTTAGCTTTTTGTTTAACAGGAGCTAATGGTTAGTGGTTATGGTTGTGGATGTGTTGACCTACCCAACGCTTAACCTTTCTTCTGACTCGCATTACAGGTTTACCCAGGTCAAAGAGCCGATATGCCTCTAACTTGACGCGGTCTTCAATTAAAAAGCCAATAAAGCAATAACCCCAAACCAGCAACGCCCAACCCCAGCCGATGGAAGGCATAAACAAGCCATAAACCGCAATTATGGTAGCGATGACTTGGGTAAAAATTACTGCAAACATTAAAATTAGTGCTGGACGAGAAGCCCAGAAAGGTTTACGAGTGCGGGCAACAAACACAGTGAGATGTCCAGCCACAGAAAGTTTGAGATAAATGAGAGTTTGAATGACTTCCCGACTCAGATGAAAAACAGTTTCCGCCAGATAGAAGAGTCCAAAAGATTCAATAACTCCGATTAATCCCAAGACGGTGGCGACTCCCAAAACCACAGGCATATTCCAAGTTTCAGGACGTGGGGAATAATTGGTGCGATCGTAAGCAATAGAAAGAATTGCCCCATCGTTGAGCAATGCCAGCAGCACAATCATGATTGCTGTGACTGGATAAAAGTCAAACACGAGGATCGAAAGAGTCATAAACGTCAGTACACGGATGGTTTCGGCAATGCGGTAAATGGCATAATTATTCATCCTCTGGAAAATTTTACGACTTTCGCGAATTGCATCCACAATTACTGAGAGTCCTGGTGCAAGTAACACAATATCCGCAGCGGCACGGGCAGCGTCAGTAGCTCCAGAAACCGCAATTCCTGTATCGGCTTTTTTTAAAGCTGGCGCATCATTAACTCCATCTCCCGTCATCCCTACCAGATGTCCCCGTTGTTGCAGTACATCAATGATGTGGTATTTGTGTTCGGGAAAAACTTGGGCAAAACCATCTGCTTTTTCGATGGTATCCCCTAACTGTCCGATTTGATGGTGTTCTGTATCGGCAAACAGGCTGGCATTAAGAATTTTAGTTCCCAAGCCCAATTGACCAGCAATTTCTGTGGCGATCGCCATTTGATCTCCCGTGAGCATTTTCACCTTGACTCCCAAAGAGCGCATCTCCTGAATGGTCATCAGGGAATCACTGCGGGGCGGATCGTAGAGGGGTAACACGCCGAGAAACTGCCACTGTCCTGACTCATTGGTTTTGGCTACTCCCAGGGAGCGAAAACCGCGCCGAGCAAACTCTGCTACCGTTTGGTCTACCTGGGGTTGAATTTCGTCTGCATTGGCAGCTAGTGCCAAAATTACCTGTGGCGCACCTTTACTGATCTTAAAAGTATGTCCGTCTGCTGTTTGCACAGTTGCTTCGGTGCGTTTGCTCACGGGGTCGAAGGGCAAAAACTGATTAACTAAATGAGTATTTAATCGCTCTTTATCCTTTAAAGCTTCTAACACTACCAGATCGATGGCATCTCCGTCTTCGTAGCGGGAAGCTAAAGCTGCATGAAAAATCACTTCCTCTGGATTATGGTCGTCGAGGCAAAATGGTTCGCCCAAGGTTAACTGATTTAAAGTTAAAGTCCCCGTTTTATCAGAACATAAAACATCAATACCCGCTAATTCTTCAATAGCAGCTAGCCGACTTACAATTGCTTGTTTTTTTGCCAGTTTTTCTGCCCCCACTGCCATAGTTACCGATAAAACCGTGGGCATCGCGACAGGAATGGAAGCAACGGTTAAAACCAGGGCAAATTTGAGGGTAGTTACCAGGCTATCCTCTCGGAAAATGGCGACTACAAAAATCAGAATTACCAGCACGAGGGCAAGAGCAATTAAGTAATCCCCAATTTTTAATACTGCCCGTTGAAAGTGACTGACGGTATGAGTGCTTTCTACCAAACGAGCGGTTTTACCAAAGTAGGTATTCGCACCAGTAGCATAAACTAGGGCATCGATTTCTCCCCGCTTCACAATCGAACCAGAATATACCACCTCTTCTGGCTGTTTAGTCACGGGCAGCGATTCTCCTGTTAAAGCCGACTGATCTACTTCGATCGCATCTCCCACTAGCAGTCTGGCATCGGCTGGTACAATATCCCCCAGGCGTAACCTAATTAAATCCCCTGGTACTAATTCGCGAGCGGCAATAGTTGTCCAGATATTCTCCCGCTTCACCTTGGCTTTGAGAGCTAACTGCGCTTTGAGCGCGGCGATCGCATTTCCCGCCTGATATTCTTCCCAAAAACCCACCAGAGCGTTAACAATTAACAAAGCCAGAATAATCCCTAAATCCGCCCAATCTCGCACCAATGCCGAGAGAATGGCAGCAATTTCAATCATCCAGGGAATTGGACCCCAAAAGTGAGCCAGAAACTGCATCCAAGGACTAAGAGTTTCTTCTGGTAATTCGTTGTAACCGTATTGGGATAAGCGTTGTTGTACTGTACTAGCACTCAACCCACTACCAGAAGTATCCAGCCGTTGTTGCAGTTGGTCTAGAGATAAATGGGTTATCTCTGCTTCAGTTAGTATGGATGGGTCAAGTTGCCGACTATTGTTTTTTGCTTTACCAAGCTTCATCTGAGAGAACCTAGCGATCTGGTAAGGTAATAAGATTAGGTTATTACACCTTCAAGATTTATTGTTCGTGACTCAACAAAAATCTACTGTTCCCTCTCTTTTTGCTTACGAGAAAGACATCCTCGAACCGATGCCGTCTCAACCTCCAAATTTGGAAGACGATCGTAAAGATACTTTGATTGACTGGCAATTGGAAAGAGAAGTACAAATTTTAGTAGTTATCCTGCTGGTTGGTATCATCCTTTTGGTGGGCTTTCTCAATCGAAGAGTAGAAAACGCTTTACTATTTGCTTTGTTTTTAAGTGGTATGATTATTGCTTTCTTTTTTGCTTTACTGGGATGATCTCTGGTGATTCTTCTCAAAGTAAGACTAAGATAAAATTGTAGCTGGCACTCAAATTTGACACTATCTCTTACTAAACGAAAAAGCAATTATTTTGGAATTTAACTCTTTTCAATGCCATCGCACTTATACAACTATACGATAATATAATATATATTATCGTATAGTTGTATAACTAACTAAAAATATTAAGAGTAATTATTATGGCAGAAGTAAATTGGATTGCAGCTTTAATTGGTGGGATGCTGATTGGACTGAGTGCAACTATTCTAATGGCTTTTGATGGATCTTTAGGGAATAAGAAAGTTGTCATTAATTATTAGATATTAGTTAGAGAAAATGAAACAGAAATTAATTGCTCTTTTATCTGGACTGCTATTTGGTTTTGGCTTAAGTCTTTCTCAAATGATCGATCGCGATCGCGTGTTAGGATTCTTAGATGTTTCGGGAGACTGAGATCCCACTCTCTTATTTGTCTTGGGTGGTGCGGTTGGGCTTACTGTACTTGCTTTTCGCTTTGTAC
>NZ_JBZNBU010000243.1:0-8086 GCF_058530065.1 Waterburya sp.
GCACCACTGGGAAAACCCGCAGCACTGACCATTGGTTTGATACTATACTTCCCTGCTATGGGAGAATCTAAAGCCAAACTATAAACATAAGGCCAATTGCGTAAAAAAGCTGCCTTGCCATTTTGAAACAGCAAACGAGTTTCTTCTTCGGCATAGGTAGTCACCCCAGGCGGGGAAACATTAAGAGCGATCGCTTTACTTAAAAACTTGACTGCTGCAATCGCTTCGGGACGGTCTAGTCCTACTTCTAAAGTATCGGGGTTGACCCAAAAAGCACCATTACCCTGCAAGATCTCCACAAACATTGCCGCCAATCCTTCGTACTGTTTGCCCTGCCACACATAGCCCCAGTCAATCGCCCCTTGCTGTTGTAAGTCTTGGGAGATTTCCAGCAATTGCTCGAAGGTTTCGGGGGGTTCGTATCCTGCTTGTTCTAGCAAGTCTTGTCGGTAGTAAAGCATTCCCGCATCGGAACGAAACGGAAGACGATACAGTTTGTTTTCGTACATTCCCCCTGCGATATCCCCTTTTAGATATTCTTGTGTTTCTTCAGGAGACAGGCGATCGCTTAAGTCTTGTAACCATCCCGCAGCCGCAAATTTGGGAGTCCAGACAATATCCATGTAAACCAAATCGTAAGGAGAGTTGCCCAGAAGAAAAGAAGATGTGTATAAGTCTTCTACTTGGTTGCTATCGCTAGGAGCTTCAATTATTTCAAAGCGAATATCATCATGTTGTTGATTGAATTTAGTTACCAACGGTTGCAACTGTTGGGCTTCATCGGCTCTAATTAGGGTTTTAACGGCGATTGGTTGTTGGGTTAAAGCTGGCAGAATATAGCCAATGGATATGGCAATAGCAATTGCCAAAAAAATTAAAGATTTACTTCTATATTTGATTGATTTTAAAAGTTTTAAAAACATCGATAGCCAGCGAAAATTTATGATTGGTTTGTGGGAATCATTGATAAGTAAAAGTTGGATTTTAAAGGGATTGATTTTAAAATTTCTATTGTTTACTTTTCTCAACAAGTCGCAAAGCTCGAAAAAAGATAACGTAAATACTGGATTTGACGCTATAATTGATGTGGCTTTAGGGACTACAGTACCAAAAATATTTTCACCTTGTAAAATCCCTAAACTTTGGTAGACAATTTTTCTTATTGAGAATGAAATCATTTAATTCTCGGCAAAATTGAATTTTCGTAATAAACTGTTATATTTCTGAATGTAACTAAAATTTAACGCTAATTTGACAAAAAGAGCTTTTTAGAAGTAGGAAAATCAGCTAAAAACTAACTCAAAAAATTTTTGACTAAAGCTTGCCATTGAGGAGAACTAGTAAGTTCGATAACATCTAAACTCGTGCCATATTCAGCCGAGTATTTTTTAAAGCAGTCGATCCAATCAATAATCATTTCGGTGGGATATTTTTGACTAAATTGCCGAGATTTAACCAGATAATCCATAGCTTGAAGATTCCAGCCAGTTTGTAGCAATCGCCAAGCACTCCACACCAAACTTTGATAGCGGGAATCGGCTTCTAATTGTTTAATTTCTGGAGCTAAATCGGGTTTACTAAAGAATCTAGCTAAAATAAATTCCAATTCTTGAGCTTGCAATAAACTATTGCGAGAAGCATTGCTTTCATGTTGGCGGTATTTAACGGTGGTTTGTTGCACCCAAGCAGCATTACAACCGATCGCGGCTAAATTGAGAACCAAATCTACATCTGGAGTCTGTTCCAGGCTAATATCGAATCCCCCAGTACGTTCCAACCAAGATCTTCTAAACAACATTGCTCCCAAAAACACGGGTTTCCAAACAATTAAATTTTTCAAGCTCAGTTGGGGTACTTGTTGCCAAGGCTCTACTGCTGCCTGGACTTTGCCATGGCGATCAACAATTTCCCAGCCACTATTAACCATTCCCACTGTCGGATGATTAGCCAAGACATTTACTTGAGTAGCTAGCTTGTGGGGTAAAAAAACGTCGTCTTGGTCTAGAAAAGCAACATATTCACCTGTTGCTTTAGCTAATCCCAGATTGCGACTGGCTGCTACTCCTTGATTGCTTTGACGAAAATATTTAGTGCGATCGTTATACTTTTGAATGATGTTTGGGGTATCGTCTGTAGAACCATCATCAATAATAATAATTTCCCAGTCGGTGTAGGTTTGAGTCAGGATGCTGGTAATTGCTTCTTCCAGATAGCAGTCGCCATTATAAGCAGGAATAATTATACTAACTCGGCTCATGGAAACAAAAAAATAAATAAACTATTGCTTTTTCCAGCCCGCAAGTTGGGGATTGAAGTCACTATCAAAAATAGTATATTTATCGTAATAAACATCATAGGGATAGTTCAAAGGTAATTTAGCTTTGCTCAAATCTGCTCCAGAAAAATTTGCAAAAGCCAAATAAGCCGATTGAAAATTAACCTCATGCAAAATAGCCTTGTGGAAATTAGTTTTTTCTAAATGAGCCGAACTAAGATTTGCCCTAGTTAGAAAAGCCCTAGTAAAATTGACCTGAGTTAGAATTGCCTTGGTTAAATTAGTCAAACTTAAATTAACTTGAACCAGACTAGAATTACTCAGATTAGCCATACTCAAGTCAGCTTTGCGGAGATTAGAACCGTTTAAAACAATGTCTTTCAAGCTGACGCTCATTAACGGTGCTTTACTCAAATCCACACCAGAAAAATCCCTTCTACCTCGGACATAATTTTTCAGAACTTCGTAGGGCTTGGCAACAGAAATGCTTTTAGGATCGTAAACATTGAATAAATGAGCCAGAAAAAAATCAACTGTTGTTTGTTTTATGTAACCTTGCTCGATCGCCAGTCGATGAAAACGAATCTTATCGTGCTTGAGCTTTTGCAATTCTAAGATAGTTTTGATTTGTCGAGAATTTAATAATCCTGCTGTTTGAAAATAGTAAGGTAACGGTTGTTTCTGTTCTTCCTCGATCATTCCCTGCCATTGCTCGACAAAGAAATCTACGGTTTTTTGTTTTATCCAACCATGAGAAGCCAGAATTTCTCCAATTAACAAATCACTCTGCTGTTGTTCTTGCAAAGCCAATTCTATTTGACTGATCGATACCAATCCCGCCTCAACCAGTGTTTCCCCTAAAGGCTTTTTCCCATTGGGAATAGAGCCAGAGGAGCGTGAATCTTGCATAATTTTTCACATAATTACCCAAGGTTACATATAAATTAGATTTTGTCTGTACGTTATCGTACTTATATTCAGGTTTAAATATTGGCTACCAATAATCTCGTTATTAGTTATTAGTTGTTAGTTGTTAGTTGTTAGTTGTTAGTCAGTAGTTGACCGATCTGCTTTGTTCTTAACTTGTCACGACCAACCAATGACCAATGACTACTAATCAATATTAATTTTCCGAAGAGACGACTTCAGGTTCTTCATCAGTTTTCAGCAATTTTGGTTGTGTTGGGGTGGTAGCTTTCTGGTTAGTTTTTTTAGATTTAGTTTTTTCTTTTGGTTCTGCTGCTGCAATATCTAAAGTAATCGGAGTAGCTTTGTTGAAAGTTAATTTTCCATCAACGCAATCGACAACAATTTTATCCCCAGGAATAAAAGTATTTTCCAGAATTTTAGTGGCAATCGGGTTTTGCAATTCTCTTCTAATGGCTCTTTTTAAAGGACGCGCCCCAAAAGCAGGATCGTATCCAATATCAACAATGCGGTCTTGGGCGGCAGGAGATAATTCGATCGCAATTTTCTGGTCGCTCAGAAGACGTTGTAGATTTTTGATTTGAATGCCGACAATCTCTTTAAGTTCGGATTTCTTAAGACCATGGAAAATAATGATGTCGTCAATGCGCTGAACGAATTCAGGACGAAAATAACTCCGTAAAGCTTGGGTGACTCGATTCTGAATCTTGTCATAGTCGGCATCTTCCCCCTTAACATCGAGAATATGCTCGCTACCAATATTACTAGTCATGACAATAATGGCATTGCGAAAATCTACCATTCTGCCTTGAGAATCGGTAATTCTGCCATCATCTAAAACCTGGAGCAAAATATTAAACACATCTTTGTGGGCTTTTTCTACTTCATCGAGCAAAATTACGCAGTAAGGACGACGGCGCACCGCTTCGGTTAATTGTCCTCCTTCTTCAAATCCCACATATCCAGGAGGGGCGCCTACCAAACGCGAGACGGCGTGTTTCTCCATGTATTCTGACATATCAATCCGCACCATAGCATCTTCACTATCAAAGAGAAACCCTGCCAAAGCTTTAGCCAATTCCGTTTTACCTACCCCAGTAGGTCCCATAAACAAAAACGAACCAATAGGGCGATTGGGATCGTTCATGCCCGCCCTAGCCATGCGGATGGCTGCGGATACTGCTTCCACTGGTTCTTGTTGTCCGATTACTCGTTGGTGGAGGTGTCCTTCTAGTTGGAGTAATTTTTGTCGTTCCGATTCCAACAGGCGATCTACTGGCACTCCCGTCCAGTTAGCCACAATTTCGGCAATATCCGACTCGCCCACTTGTTCCCGCAACAGAGTCGTACCTTTAGATTGAATATCTAATAATTTGGTTTCTTTGGCTTCAAGATCTCGTTGGATGGTTTCCAGTTTGCCATATTTGAGTAGGGCAGCTTTTTCGTGGTCGAAAGCTCTTTCTGCTTTATCCAACAAAAGGCGAGTTTTTTCCTCTTCTTCCTTAAGAGTGCTAATCTCATCCAACAAGCCCTTTTCTGAGTGCCACTGTTCGGAAAGTCCGCTTTGCTTCCCTTTGAGGCTATCGATTTCTGCTTGGATTTTACTCAGTCTTTCCTTACTAGAGCGATCGATCGCTGTTACCCCTGGACGCTGACTTTCAGTGGTTAAAGAAGCTTTTTCCATTTCTAACTGCATAATCCGACGATCCATGTCTTCTAACTGGCTGGGTTTAGAAGTAATCTCCATCTTTAACTTGGCAGCAGCTTCATCTACCAAATCGATCGCCTTATCAGGAAGAAAACGATCTGTAATATATCTTTGAGAGAGAGTCGCTGCTGCTACCAAAGCCGAATCGGTAATCGTAACTCCATGATGAACTTCGTATCGTTCTTTGAGTCCCCGCAAAATAGAAATTGTATCTTCCACAGAAGGCTGCTTGATATATACCTGCTGAAAACGTCTTTCTAAGGCTGGATCTTTCTCAATATGTTTGCGAAACTCATCCAAGGTAGTCGCCCCAATACAGCGCAATTCTCCCCTGGCTAGCATCGGTTTTAGTAGGTTACCCGCATCCATCGATCCCGAACCTTCCCTAGAACCAGCACCGACAACAGTATGAACTTCGTCAATAAATAAAACAATTTGCCCGTCGGATTCGGTAACTTCTTTTAATACCGCCCGCAATCTCTCTTCAAATTCACCGCGATATTTCGCCCCAGCAATCAAGCTACCCATATCCAAAGAAATCAACTGACGATCCTTAAGGGATTCGGGAACATCACCATTGATAATCCGTTGTGCCAAACCTTCGGCAATGGCAGTTTTACCTACTCCAGGTTCGCCAATCAATACGGGGTTATTTTTCGACCTGCGAGAAAGGACTTGAATAGTACGGCGAATTTCTTCATCTCGACCGATTACGGGGTCTAATTTGCCAGCTTTGGCTTCTTCTGTCAAATCCCGTCCGTATTTTTCTAAAGCTTGATATTGTTCTTCTTGATTTTGCTTGGTTACTTTTTGCGAACCGCGAACCGATTTAATTGCTTCTTCCAAATCTTGAGGATCTAGACCAAAACTACGGAGAGTTTTTTTACCAATGCGAGCATCTTCGGCAAAACCCATTAAAATATGCTCGATGGAAATAAAATTATCTCCCCAACTACTGCGACAGTCTTCAGCGCGGTCTAGCATCCGATCCAAACTAGGCCCTAAATATAGTTGTGTCGAACCAATTCTGGGTTGACGTTTGGTATACATTTCTAGCTGTTGCTGGAAACGGACTAAATCCACATTAGCTTTTTCTAAAATGGTTTTGGCTAGCCCTTCTTGTTCAATCGCTGCCAAAATTAAATGCTCTACCTCTAAGTTTTGATTCTGGTATAACTTAGCGACTTCTTGAGATTTTACGATCGCATCCCAGGCTTGTTCGGTAAACTTATTTTGATCGGTAGGCTGCATATTTTAGCTTAAAGAGAATTTTATAACTGAAAAGAAAGTAATTTTTTCTAATTGATGATACGCCCCAGTATAGCAAGGCTCTAATATTACTTATGTGAGCCTAAAAATCTTGGAGGTAAAGACGCTATATAGTATCTTGTCTTAATAATAATTTTAGTATCATCTCACAATTAAAAGTCATGAATCAACAAACAACAAATATTTCTATCGTTTCTCAACCCAGCCCTGAAAAGCTGGAAAAATTGGGAGTATTCAGTTGGTCGATCTGGACAAAAGAAGTGTCAGAATTTCCTTGGACTTATGAAGAGAAGGAAACCTGTTACTTTCTTGCAGGGGATGTAGTTATTACTCCCGATGGTGGCGAACCCGTAACTATGGGTCAAGGGGATTTAGTAACTTTTCCTGGGGGAATGTCTTGCACTTGGAAAATTAACCAACCTGTGAAAAAACATTATCTATTTGGATGAAATATTAAAATTTCTCCTCGAAAAAGCCAGAGCGGAATTATTCGTTACTATAGTTTAATTAGTGAAGAGCAAAAGGACACCCTATGCAACAGAGTGTCCTTGCTTTTACTAACTATCTGGCAGGATTGCTTAGTAAAGTTCTTCTTCTTGGTGAGTGACGATTGTGCAATCGGAGCTAGGATATGCAACGCAAGTAAGAACGTATCCAGCTTCGATTTGATCGTCATCAAGAAAAGACTGATCGGACTGGTCTACAGTACCAGTTTCGATTTTGCCCGCACAAGTAGAACAAGCACCCGCACGACAAGAATAAGGTAGGTCTAGACCTTGTTCTTCAGCAACGTCAAGAATGTACTCATCATCGGGTACTTCAATAGTTTGCTCGCCGTCGGGCATTTTGAGAGTTACGTTATAACTAGCCATGTATTTTTCCTCTTTTACAGGGTTATATATTAATTTGTGTGTTGCTGGAAAATATCGATCTCGATGGAGGACTCAAACTAGAGTTCACCTCGATCGCTTCCATGTTAGATACTAAGGGAAAAATACAAAGAATCGATCGCGCATTAGCAATGAGATTTGTAATTAATTGTAAAATAAGTTTTTCTTATGTATTAACCTAAGGTAAGAATAGTTATTGTGTCAAACGACACCCCTCTCTAAAACCCCCAAATAACAAGATTTATTGGCGAATAGAAAATCAAAAAAAGAATCTCAATTTTCCCTAAAAATAACTATTAACTATAGTTATATCTACAATTGATAATTTGTTATAACGTTTGCGATCGAATTAAAACATTTTATGTCTATGAACACAGTCTCTTCTTTGAAAGTTGGCATCGTGGGTACGGGCTATGCAGCGAAAAAGAGAGCAGAAGCAATTCAAGCCGACTCTCGTACGGAATTAATCGCCGTAACAGGCAATACTCCCGAACGAATCGCTCAATTCTGTCAAACTTTTACTATTGCCCCAGTGGATTCTTGGGTGAGGTTAGTCGATCGCTCGGATTTAGATCTAATTATGGTATGTACGATCAATCGAGACTGTGGTGCGATCACTTTAGCAGCTTTAAAAGCAGGCAAGCACGTAGTAGTAGAATACCCCCTGGCATTAGAAGCAAAATTAGCCGCAGAAATTATTGAATTGGCAAAAAATAAGCAGAAACTAATTCACGTCGAACATATGGAAATTATCGGCGGCTTGCATCAAGCCATTAAACAATATTTACCCCAAATAGGTAAAGTATTTCGCGCCCGTTATGCTACGATTGCGGCTCAAAAAAGTAACAGTCAAAGCTGGAAATACAACCGAGATACCTTTGGTTTCCCCTTGGCAGCAGCCTTATCCCGCATTCATCGTTTGACAGATTTGTTTGGCAAGGTAGATTCGGTTAACTGTCGCAATAGGTATTGGGGCGAAGCTAGTTCGAGTTATTTTGAAGCTTGTCTGTGCGAAGC
>NZ_JBZNBU010000244.1:0-11341 GCF_058530065.1 Waterburya sp.
GTCTCTTCCAGGTTCTGAGCAACTTCACTCAATCCATCTAATTCTAAATCCGAATTATCCAGGGCTAATGATTCTAAATTAGTCTCTTCAGGGTTCTGAGCAACTTCACTCAATCCATCTAATTCTAAATCCGAATTATCCAGGGCTAATGATTCTAAATTGCTCTCTTCAGGTCTATTTTGAGTAGAAGAAATTAAAGATTCAAATTCACTCAAGCTATCTATTCCTAAATGGGAGTTATCAGGATTAACTTCCTCTACTCCTTCAAACCCCAATTCATTCAAATCCTCTTCCGACATATCTTGCTGGAAATCAGGATTATTTTCTGCTGATAAGGCATCGCGAAAATCCCAGTTATCAAAATCCAATTCTGATAGTTTCTTTTTCTGAGAAGGTTTTGAGGTAATTTCGGAGACTAGATTTGTCGTATTTTCAATCGTATCAATATTAGTATTTGCATCTTTAGCAGAAATAATTTCAGTGACGGATTCGGGATCTTCTTCTTCTTCTGTCCACAAATCTGCTAAATCTCCTTCCTCTTGGTTGGCGATCTGGGAAGTATCTAATGATTCGTCTAGATTTTCATTAGCTTCTAACGGCTTGTCTTGACTGTTCATAATAGTTATAGCTGTGACTGAATATTGCTCTGGTTGCTCAACTTTTTAATAAAGACTAAAAGTAAGTTTGCTAATTTGATAGGTCGCAATTTATTGATAAATTTGCTCCTGTAAAAATTTTGAAGTTTAGATTGATCTGTATGTAAAAATATAGAATAGTGCGAATGCCATTATGAAGCATCATATTAAGTATATTTTTGAATTATATAGTCGTTAGCATAATTTTAGTCTTCCCAAAATTAAAGGTTCTTATTTAACTTCCCTAAAACAAATCTGACTTTGCTTCAATCTATCTGTTATGCTGTGATGTCTGACTCTAAAAGTTCTCATTTTAGTATTAAGTAGTAGTTAGAAAACGCGACTCGCCTATTATTTATGATTGAGCCTACTGCAACCTTGTTGATTTCCTGTCCCGATAGTCCTGGATTGGTGGCAAAGATAGCCAATTTTATTTATGCTAACGGCGGTAATATCATTCATGCCGATCAGTACACTGATTGCGATACAAGTTTATTCGCGATTCGTATAGAATGGCAACTAGAAGGATTCAATTTGCCTCGCAATAGCATCGCTACAGCCTTTAGCGCGATCGCTAAACCCTTGAATGCCTCATGGCAACTACATTTTTCTGATACTGTATCTAATATTGCTATTTGGGTAACCAAGCAAGATCATTGTTTGCTAGATTTACTCTGGCGCAATCAGGCAAGAGAATTACCAGGAAAAATTGCCTTAATAATTAGCAATCACGAAGATCTGAAAACTACTGCCGAACAATTTGGGATCGATTTTCACTATATACCTATTACTAAAGAAAATAAGGCAGAGCAAGAAATTAAACAATTAGAATTGTTGCAGCAGTATCAAATAGATTTGGTGGTTTTAGCTAAGTATATGCAAATTCTCAGCCCTAAATTGGTTGAGGAATTTCCTAATGTAATTAATATTCATCATTCTTTTTTGCCTGCTTTTCCTGGGGCTAAACCCTATCATCGCGCTCATGCTAGAGGAGTCAAAATCATTGGCGCAACCGCTCATTATGTAACGGAAGATTTAGACGAAGGGCCTATCATCGAACAGGAAGTAGCTCGCGTAAACCATCACGATACTGTCAAAGATCTAATTCGTAAAGGCAGAGATCTAGAACGGTTGGTACTATCTCGTGCCGTTCGCTTACACCTACAACATAAGGTCTTAGTTTATGATAATAAGACTGTAGTTTTTAGTTAATTAATAATTCATTATATTAATAATTCATAAATGAATAAAAAGCGTTCTTCTTTTCGTCCTCGCAAACAATTCGGTCAACATTGGTTAAGAGATGAAACAGTTTTAGACCAAATCATTTTAGCGGGAGAATTGAAGCAAAGCGATCGCATTCTGGAAATTGGCCCAGGCACTGGAGCTTTGACCAGTAGATTGTTATCTAAAGTTAGTGCTTTAGTATCCGTAGAAATAGATCGCGATTTATGTAAGAAATTAGTACATAAATATGGAGAATTTGATAACTTTCTTTTGGCTCAGGATGATTTTTTGAAACTGAATTTACCTGGTTTATTAGCACAGTTTCCTAAATTTCAAAATCCTAATAAAGTACTTGCTAATATTCCCTACAATATCACAGGGCCAATTATCGAAAAGTTGTTGGGTAAAATTGCAACTCCCCCATCTCAATCTTATGAGTCTATAGTCTTACTAGTCCAAAAAGAAGTAGGAGAAAGACTAGTAGCAACCCCAGGGACAAAAGCTTTTGGAGCTTTATCAATTCGCGTCCAGTATTTAGCTAGTTGTGAATTAATTTGTGATGTCCCTGCCAGAGCTTTTTATCCACCACCAAAAGTAGATTCGGTTGTAATTAAATTATGTCCTCGTCCTATCCCCAATCCTGCGGATAATCCCCGTCGGCTAGAAACTTTAATTAAGTTGGGTTTCGCCAACCGCCGCAAAATGTTGCGTAATAATCTTAAGAGTATTATCGATCCTCAAGATTTGAATAATTTGTTAGAAAAACTTGGTTTTAATCCTCAATGTCGTGCAGAAGATTTGACTTTAGAGAATTGGATTTTATTAAGTAATCATCTTAATTAAACTGCATCCAATTGGAACCCTAGAGTTTTTAATTTAACTGCTCGTAAGTAACAAGTAATAAGTAACAAGCTACTTTAATTTTTTCTTCTAATTTTTTGACAGTTTTTATATTGCTTTGGACGAGATAGAACCCAAAATTGAAGTTTTTTATACCAAAATTGCTGTTCTGAGGCTGAAAAAACAAACTTATTATTACAATCTTCGTAATTAAGTTCTACATCAAAAAAAGCAAAGTTATGAGTTTTATGTTTTACAAAGCTACAACTGCGATCGCATCGATAACAAGATGTAGATTTTGAGAACAGGCGATCGCTTGTTAAGATCATTTTTTTATCTACAGTATTGATAGATAGATCGAAAGGTTTCACTTCAATTGCTCTTTTATTCAAAATACTAATCTTATACAATACCCATGTACTGCACAAGTTGAATTAAATGCTAGAAGGAGTTAACGCTGTTCCTTGGGAAGATCTAAAAAATACTTTTTGTTTTATTTCTCATGATAAGGATTTAGATTTCCCCGCTCTTTTACATCAATTAACTAGTGAAGATAAAGAAGAACGTTGGCAGAGTTTGGGAATATTGTACGAATATTTGATGCACCAAGGTAGTCGATTTGAAGGAACATCTTACGTTTTACCTTTTATCATCGAATTGTGTGGAGAACCATCCGTACCAGATAGACATTGCCTACTATGGTTTTGGGGATTTGCCATTACTAGCTATTTTAGCGTTAGAGAACGTCCGTATTGGGGAGATGGCAAACAAGTTTATGAATATGGCGAAGTCTGCCAATGGATGACGGATAGCAATTCGGTATTGCATCGAATTTATCGAGAATCAATTAAAGCAAAAGAGTTGTTGTTCTATCTTTTACGCGATCGAGATCCTTTAATTAGGAAAGGCACGATTAGAGTGTTAGCTTCTATGCCGACAATTGCCGAACTCTCAGTACCAAAATTAGCAGCACAACTAGAGAAAGAAACAACAGACGATTTGCGTGGAAGTATTGCTTTTGCTTTAGGAGAACTTGAGGCTTCGGATTTATTACTCAAAATTCTTGCAGAAGAAGAATTTACCGCAACCAAATGTATGGCAGTTTGTCAGCTTGCACGAATCAATCCTCAAGAATCACTAATTGAACCGTTATTAGAGTTTCTTGGTAATCCATTAGAAGAATATCAAAATCTTGTAGGTGCGGGAGGTAAATCTATGGATGATGCTGCTTTTGCCATCTCTCATTTACCTCGCAAAGTTCAACAGCAAGCTATTCCTGCCATATGCAAACGTCTCAAACAAGCAAGATCCTTTGACACTGTACCCTTAGTACAAACTTTATTATCCGCAGCGTTTGAAAAAAGAAATGAGCCTTTAGTCGAATCTAATCTAACCACAATTCAAAAGTTAGTCTTAAGCCAAATGTTGTTAACAGATGAGCTATGGTCGATTGGTAATTTAATCGGAGTTTTTCAAGCTTATGGTTTACCAGATGGACTACAAAACAAAAAAGAGAAATGTGCCGATTTAGTGGGAATGGAACTTACTACTGATGAAGCCTTGACTCAACTTCGCTGGGGATTAGCTTAGGCAGAAATGGGGGTTTTTTTAGAAAAAGCGCGAAAGGCTATTAATAAAGCTCTTGAAATAGATAATACAGTGTTTGAAAGAATACCAACACCAGAAGAAGCCTGGTTGCTATGTGCCAAAGCCTTTGCAAAAACTGATGAAAAACGAGCTATTTTAGCTTTCCGACAAGCTTATTTGATTAACTCCTCAATAATTAATTTCATTTCCCCCAATTGGGATTTAGCAAAATTACTTCAAAAATATGATTTTTAATTACAAAGTATTTTTTTAATGCTGCTGAATTTTAAGATATCTGCGAGAAATAATTAATTTCTAACTTTGACAACATTTTGGTTGTTAAAGTATCCTACAATAGACTTAAACAACAAAAATGTTGTTTTAATGTCAAACAACCAAAAATACTTCTCAATCCTCATGTTACTTGAGTTTGGAAGTCTGCAAATCAACTATCAAGATTGTTTAACCAACAATGAGCGAAACCATTTTATCAATACGCAATCTAACAGCCAACGTTGACGGTACGCCTATCTTAAAAGGCGTTAACTTAGAAATAAAAGCGGGAGAAGTCCACGCGATTATGGGGCGCAACGGTTCGGGGAAAAGCACCCTCTCTAAGATTATTGCAGGACATCCTGATTATGAAGTGACAGGGGGCGAAATTATCTATCAAGGAGAAAGTATCCTCGACAAAGAACCCAACGAGAGAGCCAACAGTGGGATCTTTTTGGCTTTTCAATATCCTTTGGCTATTCCTGGGGTAAGTAATTTAGATTTTATGCGGGTGGCTTATAATGCCAAGCGTAAATACCAAGGTTTGTCAGAAATCGATACTTTTGATTTTGAAGACTTAATTGAAGAGAAGCTAGAAGTTGTGAAAATGAATCCTAGCTTTTTAGCAAGAAGTCTCAATGAAGGTTTCTCTGGGGGAGAAAAAAAGCGCAATGAAATTCTTCAAATGGCTTTATTAGATCCTACCCTAACTATTTTGGACGAGATTGATTCTGGATTGGATATTGATGCTTTAAGAATTGTTTCCGATGGGGTAAATCAATTAAAAACTCCTGAAAAAGGTTACTTAGTAATTACCCACTACCAAAGATTGCTCGATTACATCCAACCCGATTTCGTTCATGTGATGCAAGAAGGCAGAATTATTACTAGTGGTGGTAAAGAATTGGCACTAGAACTAGAAAATCGCGGTTATGACTTCCTCGACGATAAATCTACTGCGGAGGTAGGAGTGTAATGGCGGTACAAATTCCTTTCTCAACTATCTCTCAAGTAGATCGAACGGCAGTAGTAGAAGATATCTTTTTTACTGGTTTGCTAGAACATTGTCAGGTAAACGATCGAGATCCTCAGTGGTTAAAAGATATTCGCCAAAAAGCTAAAGCTTGGTTGTCTGGTTTGTCCGTACCTACTCGCAAGGATGAAGATTGGCGGTTTATCGATCTATCGGATTTAACCAAAGCAAAATTTATCGCACCATCCGTAGGGGCGAATAACCATTCGCCCAAATCCATCGCAGAAACCCAAAATAGCAGTCTAGTATTTATTAATGGTAAATATAATCCCGAACTTTCCGATTTAACTGCATTACCTAAAGGGCTATATGTTGGCAGTTTGGCAGATTTACCCGCAGAATACGACGCAAGTAAATATTTTGCTCAATCTCATGGGGCGCAAGATGCTTTTACCAGCCTCAATACGGCGGGTGGTAATGAAGTTGCAGTTATCTGGGCAACCAGAAACACTGTAATTGATACTCCCATTCAAATTGTCTTTGCTACTAGTAGCGAGACAGAGGCTATCTTTACTCAACCTCGTATCTTAGTAGTAGCTGAAACAGGATCTAGTATTTCTTTTTTGGAAGAATATAGTGGTGCTGGTGAATACTTTAGCAATGCAGTAACAGAAATATACGTCGCAGAGAATGCCAGAGTAAACCATACTCGCTTGCAAGAAGAATCTGACGATAGTTTTCACATTGGCAAAACTGCCATATCTCAAAAGCGAGATAGTTACTATACTATTAATGAGATTAATTTGGGAGCAAAATTATACCGTCATAACCCAGAAATCCTACAGCAGGGAGAACAAACAGAGACTAACCTCAATGCCTTGACAGTAGCTACAGGAAATCAAACCTCCGATACCCACAGCATAATTGCCTTAACTAAACCTCGTGGAACTACGGATCAACTACATAAATGTATTGTAGGCGATCGCGCCCATACAATATTTAACGGTAAAGTATTCGTACCCAAAGAAGCACAACTAACCGATGCGACTCAACTTAACCGCAATTTAATGCTATCTCCCAAAGCTAGGGTAGATACCAAACCAGAATTACAAATCACTGCGGATAACGTCAAATGCGCCCACGGCGCGACAGTCAGCCAGCTAGAAGCGGACGAAATATTCTATCTTCGCAGTCGGGGTTTAAATGAAAACGATGCTAATCAATTATTAATTGATGCTTTTGCAGCAGAAATAATCGATCGCATTCCTCTAAAATCATTACAGGCTAAAATCCTCAACACTATTAAACAAAAAGTGTAGTAGATAAAAATTCATAGCTAATAGCTAAAAGCTAAAGCCAATCTATCCCCAACGTAGTCTATTAACCAAACAACTACAATCAATGACTTTTACCCAAGAAAAAACATTAGGCGATCGCGTTAGAAATGATTTCCCGATTTTGCATCAGGAAGTTAATAACAATCCTTTAATCTATTTTGATAGTGCTGCTAGTTCTCAAAAACCCCAAGCGGTATTAGATGCACTGCAACATTACTATCAACAGGATAATGCTAACGTTCATCGTGGGGCGCACACCCTTAGCGGAAGAGCAACAGATGCTTATGAGGGTGCTAGGGATAAAGTGGCGAAGTTTATCAATGCTGCTTGTCGCGAGGAAATTGTTTATACTCGCAATGCCAGCGAAGCAATTAACTTGGTGGCATATAGTTGGGGGTTGGCTAATTTAAAGCCTGGAGACGAAATTATTCTTTCAGTAATGGAACATCATAGCAATATTGTTCCTTGGCAAATTATTGCTGAAAAAACTGGGGCGGTAATTAAATATGTGGAACTAACTCCCGAAGAAACCTTCGACTTCGAGCAATATAAATCTTTACTATCGGAGCAAACTAAACTAGTTTCTATCGTTCATGTTTCTAATACTCTAGGAGTAATCAACCCTGTAAAAGAAATTACTCAAGAGGCTCACAAATATGGCGCGAAAGTATTAATCGATGCCTGTCAAAGCGTGCCTCATATGCCCATCGACGTACAGGCTATAGATTGTGACTGGTTGGTAGCTTCAGGACATAAAATGTGCGCCACTACAGGTATTGGTTTCCTTTACGGGAAAAAAGATATCTTGCTAGCTATGCCTCCTTTTCTGGGCGGTGGCGAAATGATCGACGAAGTATTTTTAGATCGTTCTACTTATGGTGACTTACCCCACAAATTTGAAGCGGGTACTCCTGCTATTGGTGAAGCGATCGCCCTAGGGGCAGCAGTAGACTATCTTAATAGTATTGGCATGGATAAGACTCACGACTATGAAGAGGAATTAACTGCCTATTTATTCGCGAAACTAGCTACTATCCCCAGCCTCAGAATTTACGGTAAAAAGCCCACTCCCGAAGGTAAGGGTAGAGCAGCTTTAGCAGCATTTAATGTGGAAGGTGTTCACGCCAGCGATTTGGCAACCTTACTCGATCACGAAGGAATTGCTATCAGATCTGGACATCATTGTACCCAACCTCTACATCGTATTTTTAATGCTTCTGGTAGTGCTAGGGCGAGCTTATATTTTTACAACACTCGCGAAGAAATCGACACATTTGTTAAGGCATTAAAAAGTACTATCGATTTCTTTAAAAGTATGGAAGGGTAAAGCAATACACAGCAAGCAAATGTTTTTTCTGAGGTGACTGCCAAGGAAGATGACGATCTTCAATTTATTTCTGTTTGCACGACTACTTAGAAGAAATCGAGCAAAAACTGCAACAAAACCAACAAGCGATCGCAAAATTATTTAAACTAGTGGGATTAACGGAAGCAAATATAACCTTCAAACCGCTACAGATATTGTTAAACAAATCGAACGAGCCAGATTGTAAGGAGGTTTGAGAGCTTTCAAGCCACAACTTTAGACTTAAATCTTAAAATAAAATGTACTATTAAAGAGTTTTCTAATTTAATAACAAGCTATAGGAGTAAACCCAGTCGTGGAGTCGCGATATAACCCAGCAGAAATAGAACAGAAATGGCAACAGCAATGGCAAGAATCGGGAATAGATAAGACTCCCGATGGGAAAGATCGACCTAAATTTTACGCCCTCTCCATGTTTCCCTATCCTTCGGGAAATCTACACATGGGACACGTTCGCAACTATGTCATTACCGATGTAATTGCCCGTCTCAAACGAATGCAGGGCTATCGGGTGCTACATCCAATGGGTTGGGATGCTTTTGGTTTGCCCGCTGAAAATGCAGCGATCGATCGCGGTATTCCTCCAGCAGAATGGACTTATCAAAACATCGAGCAAATGCGATCGCAACTGCAACAATTGGGGCTATCTCTCGATTGGGATCGGGAAGTGGCGACTTGTTCTCCCGACTACTATAAATGGACGCAATGGCTGTTTCTCCAATTTCTGGATGCGGGGTTGGCATATCAAAAAGAAGCTGCGGTTAACTGGGATCCTATCGACCAAACTGTTTTGGCTAACGAACAGGTAGACAGCGAGGGTAGAAGTTGGCGATCTGGGGCAATTGTCGAGCGTAAATTGCTCAAGCAGTGGTTTTTTAAAATTACCGACTATGCCGAGAAACTATTACAAGACTTAGACCAGCTTGACGGTTGGCCCGAGCGCGTTAAAACCATGCAGGCTAACTGGATCGGTAAGTCTGTGGGTGCTTATTTGGAGTTTCCTATTGTGGGCATGGACGAAAAAATTGCCGTCTTCACCACTCGCCCCGATACCGTCTATGGGGTAACCTATGTGGTACTAGCCCCCGAACACCCTTTAACTCCTGAAGTCACTACTCCAGAACAAAAAGCTGCGGTAGAAGAGTTTATGGACAAAATCAAGGGGCAAAGTGAAATGGAACGTACTGCCGAAGATAAGCCCAAACAAGGGGTACTTACTGGCGGTAAGGCAATCAATCCTTTCAACGGCGAATCAGTACCAATTTTGATTGCCGACTACGTACTGTACGAATACGGTACTGGGGCGGTAATGGGAGTACCAGCCCACGATACTAGGGATTTCAAATTTGCCACGGAAAAAGGTTTACCCATCAAAACTGTAATTGTGCCAGAAGGTGAAACTGCCGATACACCATTGTCAAATGCCTATACCGATCCAGGCACGATGGTTAATTCCGCACAGTTTGATGGTATAAATTCCGTTGAAGGTAAAACCAAAATCATCGAATATGCTGAAGTTAAGGGTTACGGTAAAGCTAAGGTGCAATATCGCTTGCGCGACTGGTTGATTTCTCGTCAGAGATATTGGGGTTGTCCAATTCCTGTAATTCATTGTGATGATTGCGGTACAGTACCCGTACCAGATAAAGATTTACCCGTAGAATTGCCCGAAAATGTGGAATTTTCTGGGCGCGGTGGATCGCCTTTGGCACAACTAGAGGATTGGATTAATGTGGATTGTCCCAACTGCGGTAAAGCTGCCAAACGAGAAACCGATACTATGGACACTTTTATCGATTCTTCTTGGTACTATCTTCGTTATAGCGATGCCAAAAATACCGAAATTCCCTTTACCCAGGACAAGGTAAATGATTGGATGCCAGTGGATCAATACGTGGGTGGTATCGAACACGCGATTTTGCACCTATTGTATTCTCGCTTCTTTACTAAAGTATTACGAGACAGAGGTTTACTCAATTTCGACGAACCATTTAAACGTTTACTTACTCAAGGCATGGTACAGGGTTTAACCTATAAAAATCCTCAAACTAATAAATACATTCCTGCTTCTGAAGTAGATCGAGATAATGCGGTAGATCCCGAAACAGGGGATAAATTAGATGTTTTCTTTGAGAAGATGTCTAAGTCTAAATACAACGGTGTCGCCCCCGAAGATGTAATTTCAGATTATGGTGTGGATACTGCCCGTATGTTTGCCATGTTTAAAGCACCTCCAGAAAAAGACCTCGAATGGGATGATGCCGATGTAGAAGGGCAATATCGCTTTTTAAATCGGGTCTGGAATTTAGTTACCAGTTTCGATTCTGCAAAGATTAAAGAAGCATCAGGGAATTTAAACAAAGACGAAAAAGACTTACGCCGTGCTATCCACACTGCTATTAAAGAAATTACCGAAGATTTAACAGGAGACTATCAATTTAATACTGCGGTATCTGAGTTAATGAAACTCAGCAATGCCCTTAAAGATGCTAAATGCGAAGCTTCCTCTGTTTATCAAGAAGGTATCGAAACTCTCGTACTTTTACTCGCCCCCTTTGCCCCTCATATCGCCGAAGAATTATGGCATAGTTTGGGACACCAGGAATCTGTCCACCAACAGCAATGGCGCGAAGCCGACGAATCTGCTTTAGTAGTTGATGAAATAACCCTCGTCGTACAAATCATGGGCAAAACACGGGGTACGATTCCAGTACCCGCAGGTAGCGACAAGGCTGCTTTAGAAAAATATGCCACCGAGTCGGATATCGCTCAAAAATATATTGCAGGGAAGGAAATTAGAAAAGTAATTGTCGTACCAAATAAGTTAGTTAATTTCGTCGTTGCTAAATAATCTGAGTTTGTAGCAAGGGCAGTTCGCCCTACAGGATTATAGTCATTCCAATTAGTTTCCTGATGGTATTTACATATTGATAACAAACTGGAATACCACTCCTAATCTCTACTTTTTCAAGGTATTGTGCGGTTTTTATTTGGAATGACTATAGCTTCGCGTCCGAACCGCCCCCAATACAAAAATTACTGCGCTTTTCACATGGGTAGACCACATAATTAAACTTTAAAAACTAAGAACTAAGAACTAAAA
>NZ_JBZNBU010000245.1:0-4906 GCF_058530065.1 Waterburya sp.
GACCCTTTCGTACAGCGATTGGTGACCTATCTTCAAGCTGGTCAATATAAATTACTCAAAGCCAATAAATCTTTAGCTGCCAAACAACAAAAAGAGCATTTGCTTGGTATTGAGCGAGCGTCTGACTGCATCGGAGACGGAATTTAGCAAATGCTCTTTTTGTTGTTTGGCAGCTAAAGATTTATTGGCTTTGAGTAATTTATATTGACCAGCTTGAAGATAGGTCACCAATCGCTGTACGAAAGGGTCAGGATTAGTTAGAGGCGAATCGATGGTCATGCTCGACTGAACTGTGGTGGCGGGAGATAAATATAACTTACGCGCTCGTTGGATTTTCCCCTCTAACTCTGGGCGATAAATACCAATGCGATCGAGCATAATCTTAGCGGCTGCCAAAGTAACTTCGCGGTTAAACGTCCAAATCCCTTCAAAACGACGATTGGAGTCGATGGTTGTTTGGTTTTGTGCTTCGGGAGTCGAAACATTTTTTTCGCGACAAATCAAACAACTAGCATAATGCTGTCCGATAATTACCAAATGCCATTCTTGAGCCAAAGCATCGCTCGGTTCAAAAGCAATAGTTTCATAATCAGTAGAGCGATTGGCAAAATCTGTCTCTGGTGCGGCTAAAACATATACCTGAGAAGATTTACGGGAAATTCGTTTATAACGATGAGCTTCTTGACGATAAAAACGCTCTCTTTGAAAGCTAGCAACAACTAAGGGGGTATCGGAATCATTAAGCACTAAATCTTCCATGGCGTGAGATAACGCCGTTAAAGAAGTTTTAAAATACATTTGTGGTCGCCACTCGCCACATTGTTCTAGTAGCAGTTGCACCACAGAATTAGAAATGCTCATCTATAAAGTTATTGAAGTTAGAACCTTGTCCTTCATGGGTTAGAGTACCCTTAGTTAGGACAAAAGGCAAAAATATGGAAAAATTGCTTACCCATAATCATCCTACAAAAAACTCGTCCCCTTAACTGCTACGTATTGCAACAATTAAAACAATACAAAAGTCGGCAAATATAGCTCGAACTCCAAAGTTAATTGACTGCTCTATCTGAGGAGCTAAAATTAAACTCTAAATAAATTGTTTCATGGTAAATGAGATACCCCAACAATATGCGCCTTCGTTTTCGCTTTCCTACTTTAACGGGAATCACCACAGCCATCCTGTTAACTTTAATCGCTCCTGCTAAAGCTTTAAAAGTAGAAATTTTACCCAAAAGCCCCCAGCAAGGCGATACAATTTCTGTCATTGTCGATACGGAAGATGATGCTGTTATTCCTACTGTTAGCATTGATCGAGTTAACTATCCAGTTTTTCTAAGTAATGGTAAATATCGAGCGTTTATTCCCACTTCTCCTCTGAATACTCCAGGTAAGATGACTCTCCAAGTTAAAGGAGACAATCGAACCAGCAATATTGGGGTCTGGTTAAAAAATAGATCTTTTCCCGTTCAGCGCATTTGGCTCAGTGGCAAAGCTTCTCGCCCCGCAACTCAACTAGAATTAGACCGCGTTAGAAAATTTAAAGCTCTAGTAACTCCTGAAAAATTTTGGCAGGGAGCTTTTGCTCGTCCCAATGCTTCGCGAGTTTCGACGGGTTTTGGCTTGCGTCGTTATTATAATGGTGTATTTGCCAATGACTACTACCATAAAGGAGTAGATTATGCTGGTGGCTATGGTTCTCCTGTAGTCTCTCCTGCTGCGGGTAAAGTTCGTTTGGTAGGAAAAGAAAGTGAGGGTTTTCACGTCCACGGCAACATTGTTGGTATCGACCACGGACAAGGAGTATTAAGTATTTTTATGCACTTACAAGATATTAATGTGACTGAAGGAACAATGGTACAAGTAGGTCAACAAATTGGTACGATTGGCTCGTCAGGGGCTTCTACAGGCCCTCACTTACATTGGGGTGTGTATGTCAATCAAGTGGCAGTAGACCCCGTCCCTTGGCGATTTGAGGGAATTGAATAAAAGCGTCACTTTTTTTTTACATTTTTAATTGTTGTCTTTTCGATCCCAGACAATAGCGATTAAGATAGTTCCGAAGGTCTGCTTAAGCAAGAATTTTATTGTTATTCGATACTATGGGAATTAATTCAATCGTCGATCAAGCTTTACAAGATGGCTACTTAACCCCCAGTATGGAAGCTGAAGTCGGAAGAATTTGCGACACTGCTGCCGAACTTTCGGTAGAAGAATATATGGCACTCGATAAGCTCATGGGAGCTTTGTTGACTGGAGAGGTAGTGGCAGTTCCTCGCAAGCAGTTTATCAACGTGATGGAAGAGTTGGTTTTGAGCGACGCTATTTCTCGCGTAGCTGAAATAGAACAAACTAGCGATACATCTTTGGATGTAGGAGATATTGCCGCCTATGCTTTAAACCGTCTACCTCCTTTGTATGCCACAACGGAAGAAGGGGCAAATTACCAAAGGCAAAGAGCTAGGGAAGAACTACAAAGTTTAATTCAAGAGCAAGTAGCAGAAGCGATCGCTCGATATTTAGATCGCCCCGAATTCTTCCCCGAACGGCAAGCTATTACTCACAAGAATGATTCTCAAATGGCAGGACAACTGAGCAGTTTGCTTAAGGATTATGCTCCTAATTATGAACAGTAAAATTCAGTCTGAGAGCAGGTTCTAGAGAACGAGGAACTTTTTTATCTGGTTTCTAGTCAAGATACGTAATACTTCAAAACCCATTTTTAAGTTAGGTTGATTGAGTTTATGAGTTTATCTCTTCCCGTATCTTGGTCGAGAGCCGAGACAAAAGAAAAGCAAAATATCGTGTCTCCCGAACAACTTTCTAATTACGACCTGATTGTTTACTGTCAAGCAACTATTCAGCCTGACAAAGTGGCTTTTGCTGAACTGTTAAAAAGATATCAATCTCATCTGAACCGTCTTTTTTATCATTTAGCTCCAGATTGGCAAGAAAGAGCGGATCTAGCTCAAGAAGTTTGGATTAGAGTTTATCGCAATATCCATCGCCTCCAAGATCCTGCCAAATTTCGCGGTTGGCTCAGTCGCATTGCTACTAACTTATTTTATGACGAACTACGCAAACGCAAACGAGCTACCCCTCCTTTGTCTTTGGATGCTCCTCGTTATGTAGAAGACGGAGAAATGAGTTGGGAATTGCCCGACGATGCCCCCAGTCCTAATGACGATTTGGCTACTAGAGAGTTTTACGAACACCTCCAAAATGCGATCGCTCAGTTGCCAGAAACTTTTCGCACTACTATTGTGTTGCGAGAAATAGAAGGTTTGCCCTATGAAGAAATTGCCGAGATGACGGGAGTTTCTTTAGGTACTGTTAAATCAAGAATTGCTAGAGCCAGATTAAAGTTGCAATCAGTGTTGCAAAATTATCTTGATGACGAGTAAATTGGTAAATATATGTTGATGATTTAATATTTATTTTTTTAAGTAGCGGTGATGGCAGAATGACATCTCAATTTGATAGTTTCCAGTATAATTCCTCGGCTGAAGATCCGTATTTAGAAACAGAAGATTCTTACTTAGATTCTTTTGAACTTCTGAGTGCTTACATAGATGGGGAATTATCTCTTCCAGAAACCAAACAAGTACAAGCTAGGCTCGATTGCGATCCTGAATTTAAGAAGTTATATACTCAGTTATTAACTTTACAAGGTCATTTACAACATTCTGTAGCACCACCCAGCGAAAAATCTACAGAGGAAATTACGGCTGGGGTTTTCCAATCTTTAGACCGTACTCGTCGTTGGCAGCGTAAACTAGCTTGGGGTGGTAGTGCGATCGCTGCCTCGGTAATAGCAGGTGTATCGGGTCTGATTCCTGGTTTTTCTCCCCTATCTCCCCAAATAGCAGAATTAAATTCTCCTAATAATAATATTTCTACTTCAGTCATGTTAGCTGTTGCAGTCGATCGACCTGCAATTAATATTCCTAAATCTCTGGGCGATTACGATTACAGTGATTGGAATGTAGAGCAAAATTAGGTAATTGTCAGTGGGGAGTCCAACAAACTAGACTGCAAAAATAACTACCAGTTATCATTCAGAAGAATTTAGGAACTAACAACTAAGAACTAAGAATTAATAATTATTTTGAGCCACAAAAGCGATCGCTTTGGGTAGAATATTGTGTTCTTGAATTTGTATGCGTTGATGAAGAGTGTCCGCATCATCGTCGGGTAAAACAGGTACTGCTGCTTGCATGATAATTGCCCCACTATCTACTTCTAAACTGACTAAATGAACGGTACAGCCTGTAATCTTTACCTTGGCTGCTAATGCTTGTTCTATGGCTCTAATGCCTTTAAAACTGGGTAACAAGCTAGGGTGAATATTGATTACGCGATCGCGATAGCCGTCTAATAAAACTTGGGTAATAATTCGCATCCAACCCGCCATAATTACCCAATCGACTCCATAAGCTTTAAATACGGCGATAATTTCGCGATCTAGGTTTTCTCGCGTATAGTTTTTGTGGTCTAAAAATACTGTAGGGATTTTATATTTTTCTGCTCTTGCTTTTACTTTGGCTTCGGGATTGTTATAAATTAAAACTTTAATTTCTGCATTAAGTTCTCCTGCCGCGATCGCTTTAGCTATTGCCTCAAAGTTACTTCCGCTGCCAGAAGCCATCACTCCCAATTGTAGGGTCGGAGATTTTTTGCTTGATTCAGAAGAACTTATGGTTGTAGGTGAAATCAAAAAACTTTCTTTCATTTAACAAAGCTTATTTAGTTTATTTAAAGACTCTTTTGCTACTTCTAATAACCTACCGAAAGTCTTTCCCAATTATTTTTTAGCCGTCAGTCTAGATTTGAGATGAGGGAACTAAACGACTAGGTAATTCAGGAAATAATAAGGCTTAGAGATAAGCAAAACCCATTACCTGTTACC
>NZ_JBZNBU010000246.1:0-22302 GCF_058530065.1 Waterburya sp.
ACTCGGATAATGACTTGGGAGTAGTAGCCAGGCTTCCTAATATACTTAAAAGTGTGGTTGCCAAATACAAAGATATCTATATTATTTTTATTATGTATTTCTACTGAATTACACGAACTGATTATAATGAATTTCCGCTTTTTATCTTTGTATTTGGCAACCACACTTTTAAGTATATTAGGAAGCCTGGCTACTACTCCCAAGTCATTATCCGAGTCATCTGAATCAGCAAATATTGAGTTTGCCTGTACTCAAATTTTCGATGAAGAAAAAGAAGAGTATGTATTTGCTACGGTGGCTTGGAATAGCCAAAACAAGAAACCAATTATTGTTTGGGCGCGAGATGATTTTAGTGGCAATGGTTTCGATCCTAAGAAACGTTGCGAAATAGTATCGCCTAAATTTCAAGAAGCCTATCAAAATGGCAACCTCAAATTTCTAACCTATGGAGAGATTAACGATCAGCCCGTACTTTGTACGGCTAGTTCGGTAGGTGGGAAGTGCGAGACTCAATTATTGACCTTATTAAATGAAGATAATGCGGAAGATACTCTGGCACAGCTAAGTGATATTTTACTGGGCTATTCCGATGGACCTATCGAGCAAAGTTCTGGAGACATTCACGAGATTGGCGATCGCATTTATGTTGAGATTGATGTTGCTGACTTTTTAAGTAAGAAATAAACACTGTGTTTAGATCGCTTAACGACACAATACAGCACTAAAAAAGTTGAACGAGTAACGTCTGAGTTGCTCTGGTTTCTGCGGCATTCTTTCTCCTATTTAGAATAAAAACAAACACCGATGAAAATTAATAACTACTCAAAAATACTCGGTCTAACGGTATTGACTGCTTCTATATTTAGCTCATATCAGATAGTTCTTGCTCAACATGGCAATCAAACTGAGAAAATCGATCTGTTTGAAGATGTTGATTCTGAAGAAAAGATAGCTCAGAATCAGCCTGGAGTTATTGACAATATTAAATCTATTGCTGAAAAAATTACAGTTAGAATAGATTATGGTTCAAATAATGGTTCGGGTGTCATAGTTGCTCGTGATGGAAGCACTTACTACGTTCTTACTGCAAAGCACGTTGTAGACAAAGAAAGAGAATATCAAGTAGTTACACCCGACGGTCAAACTTATCCTTTAGACTACTCCACTGTAAAGAAAGAACAATTTGGTGAAACAGATCTAGCTGTATTTGAGTTTCAAAGCCAAACTTCTTACGATGTGGCTACATTAGCTAACTTTGAGCAAAGAGCAGCAGTACATCAAGCCAAGAAAGCTAACTTCGATCCTGCAGACCCCAATAGAATTTCTGAATTGGGAAAGCAACAAGAAACCAGTCAAGAAGCAGCAGAAAGAGAAGCTCAAATAGCGAATTTATCTAACGTAATTGAAAATGCTTGTCCCGAACAAAGAGAAGCACTAGAAACAGCACCATCTCCTGAAAACGCCGAACTATATCAGAATTGTTTAGATGAAAAAGTCAAAGAGTATGAAGGAGGAGCATCAAATAATTCTAATTTAGAAGAAATAATTCAGCAAAAATCCTCTGAAGCCCAAGCTTTATGTGCAGATCATGAGATTAAAGAAGACGAACTGGACTTGGGCAAAATAGACTTGTATTTAGAATGTATGCGCGTCAATATGGGGGATATTGATATAGGAATAGCTTCACAAAATGACATTAATTTAAACGAAATTGACCCAGAAAAATCTACTGAAGCGAATGTTGCAAGAGATTACCGTATTCCTGTTTTATTTCTTTATGGATGGCCTAAAGGCAGTAGCGAAACCAAAAAACCTTTATTCGTTGTTGGTAGATATTACAGATCTAATTTGGAAGAATCAGCTTCGATACAATCCTTTATGAAATATGGTGCTGCTGCACAACCACTAAATCCTATCTCGGAGTTTATGACTTTGAGTTCTTCTGCTGAAAATTTTAATATATACTCACGGAACTATGACATATTTTATACAAATAGTTCTTATGGGGGTATGAGTGGTGGTCCAGTATTAGATTACAAGGGCAATCTTGTTGCTATTCATACTGGAGTAGAGGGGGAGTCACAAGGAAAATTAAGAAAACAACATTATTTCCTTGGTTATAGCAACGGAATATTTATTGATAAATTTTTAGAACAAACAGATAATTTAGGAATAAAATCAAGTTTACTTAATATTGAAAACATATCTCAAAACTTTCTGGATAATAAAGAATTACAAGAAATATCCATAGCTGCTACTTACTATATCAATAACAATCAAAAATTAACAACAGAAGAAGATTGGATCAATTATGGTAACCAGCTGTGGAGACAATTTAAGCACCAAGAAGCGGCAAAAGCATTCAATAAAGCAATAGAATTAAATCCAAATTCTTACTTAGCATATTATGGTTTAGGGAAATCTATAAGCGACAGTCCAACACCAAAAAATAGGATTCAATTAGAAAAAATTAATCAGTCTTTTAGAAAAGCCACTGAATTACAGCCAGATTTTTTTTCTGCTTGGAAAGAACTTGGAGATCATCTCCATATATTAACATTTTCAGATTGGAAAGAATTGGTAGATCGGCTCCATATACTAACATCTTCAGAAGCAAATGAAATTAATCCTTATGGAAATAACGAAAAACAAGCGTATGAAAGGTTGATGAAACCGAAAGTTGAGGAGTCTTTATATGCTTACGAGAAAGCAATAACTTTAGACCCAAATAATGCTTATATTCACAGTAAAATTGGTCAAATGCACTATATGCAAAATAGTTGTCCAAAAGCTTTAGCCTCTTTTGACAAAGCTATTTCAATTGAAGATTCTGCCGTGTATCATCAATACAAATCTGTTATATATATGGCAATGGGAGATTACGACAAAGCTCGACAAGAATATGAAATTTACGCTAAAAATAGATCGAATGAAGCTCCTCCAGGTCTTTTTCCTTACCAAATTTTATTCCAACCACCCTCAAAAGAAAGAGATGACGTTATAAAACAACAGTTAAGCGCACGTTTACTAGATAGATGTTGAACTACAATTATTACGAAATAATTCACCATTTCTGTCATTTGGAATGAGAAAAAAAATCTATTTTTTTCTATTGTTTCTAGGTTTAAACTGGGCTGATTGGCATTTACTTAAATCTATCTATGGGTTGAAAACAAACAAGCTAGTTGGTTTAAAAATACATCAATATAAAAAACAAGTTAAATCAATTTCAACAAAAGTAATTACCCAGTATTCCTCTGGAAGTGGAATTATTTTAAGCAAAAAGTATGACAGTTATTTAGTGCTAACTAATCGTCATGTAATCGATCGCAGCAATGATTATCAAATTAGAACTTCTGATGATAAAGTTCATCAAGCGACTTTGATTTGTACTGCAATAGATAATGACCTTGCATTATTAGAATTTAAAAGCGATCTAATTTATCAATTTGCTGAAATTGATACTTCCAGGCTAAGAGTTAAAGAACAATTAATTGCAGCAGGTTTTCCTGCAACAAAAAAGCAAATAAAAATTACTCTCGGTCAATTACTACTTAATCTTGGTAAACCTTTAAAATATGGCTATCAAATTGGTTACAGTAATCAAATTGATTTAGGAATGAGTGGTGGAGCTATTATCAATTCTAAAGGAAGAGTAGTTGGTATAAATGGAAGAAGTGCTAACCCTATAATCCCAGATTATCAGTTTAAAGATGGTAGTTTTCCCAGTGATCAACTACAAGAGCAAATGACAGAATTAAGTTGGGGGATTCCTATTAATGAGGCAATTTCACTTTTTAGCCAATCACAATGTATGTTTAAAAACAGTTAAAGAAATTAAGACTTATACGAAGCTTTGGCTAGATTGCTCAATTTTTACTGCTTTTTGTTCATACAATTGGCAATTTCTGTATTTTATCTTTAATTACACCCAGCTACTTAGTTCAATATGAAATATCAAAACAATCTAACCCACAACGATCGCTGGATTGTCGAAGTTGTATTTCCTCAAGAACGAGAACGCTATTTTGTTGAAGCTGGGGCTTGTAATGGCATCCAAGCTAGCAGTTGTTATGTTTTGGAAAAGTATTTTAACTGGAAGGGAATTTGTATCGAACCCAATGATGATTATTTTCAAGAATTAGTCGTCAATCGTCCTGGCAGTATCTGTATCGATCGATGTTTGACGGGGGAAACAGGAGAAGTTACTTATATTAAAGGAGATGAAACCAAGATTAATCCTATGTTGGGGGGAATTAAATCTAATTTGGTTAAATATCGCCAAAACTATCGGGAAGTATTGGCTAATGGCAAAGAAGTTATCAAGCAAGGAATTAGCTTGGCTGACTTATTAGATAAATGTCATGCCCCTTCAGTAATTGATTTTTTAGCTATGGATATTGAAGGTAGCGAATTGCCAGTTTTAGAAACGTTTCCTTTTGAAAGATATACAATCTTGGCAATTAGTATTGAAGGAGATCGTTGTAACGATTTGTTAGCTTCTCAGGGCTATATCAATGTCAAAAATCCTTTTAACACCGAGGCAGTCTACGAGCAATTTTTTCTGCACGAAAGTATTTTTAGCGAATCTCAACACGAAATCGCTGCCAACCACTATCTTAGTTTGGGCAATAATTACCGCCAATCACAAAAAATAGAATTAGCTATTTCTGCCTATCAACAAGCGATATCTACAGAACCAAAACGCGCCGAACTGTACATCCATCTAGCAACATATTTAAAACAACAACAAGATTTTTCAGGTGCGATCGCCAATTACCGTCAAGCCATTGCGATCGATGCCCAACAACCTGCTTGGGTTTACTACACTTTGGGCAATCTCCTCAAGGAAGAAAAGAAATTAGCAGAAGCAGAGATAGCCTACAATCGAGCCATTGCTATCGATGCTCGACAACCTGCTTGGTTGTATTATAGTTTGGGATATGTGCTGCAACGACAAAATAAGTTAGAAATGGCGATCGCTGCTTACGAGCAATCTATTGCGATCGACCCCCAGCCACCAGCCTGGGTATATCGTAGTTTGGGTAAAATTTGGCAGGATTTGGGAAATTCAGTCCAAGCTGAAGCAGCCTTACAAAATGCCAGGGCGATCGATAAAATGTAAATATTCTAATATCTAAAATTATGGATATTTTATGGTTGTAGATAACAGTTCCAATAGAATATTAGCTTGGATTGCTATACCCAGAACGGGGACTAATTTTTTATGTTCTTTGGTTTATCATCATCCTTTAATTAATTCCTATTATGAAATTTTTCATCCTCAGAAATTTTATAGTGGTTATAACACCAAGGAAACTGAAATCATTAAATATATCAATCATCAGTACAGTCTGGATTTTACTAGTCCTGAGGATCTCAACTTAATTAGTTGGATACACAAATATCCCGATCGCTTTTTAGGAGTATTGCTACATTTTAATCCCGAACGCTATATTAGTTTTAAATTATTTCCCGAACATTTAGCTCAAGAAACTCTTGATTCAGTAATTGTTAGCAACCATAATATTAAAAAAATTCTAGTTAAAAGAAATTTATTGTCTACTTATATATCTCACCAAATTGCTCTAAAAACCAATCGCTGGAATAATTTTGATACTTCTGAAATTAAAATTGCAATTTCTTTGACTCAATTAGAACAATGGCTGGAAGAAGTAGAGCAATGGTATGGGCTATTTGAAACTTATAACGATCGGGGAGAGGCGGAGTTTTACGTACTCAACTATGAAGATATTCACGCTTATCAAACTAATATAGATAAGCTCAACTATCTCGATCGCTTTTTTCAAAGTATTGGGGTTAAATCAGATCGAGTATATCAATTGCCTGAGGCAAATACTATTAAAATTATGAGCAAGCAAGATAAAAGAAGTAACTTAGCCGATAAAATTATTAATTATCAAGAAATTATTCGAGGTATTAAAGAAAAAGGTTTAATGGAACGTTTGGGCATAAAATCGGAAGATCGACTATTTTTAGATCGCTAAAATATGATGAGAATTCAGTCCCACATACCATCCAATTTATCAGTTACTTTGGTTTTACCTGGTGAAATTGCTGTAGCCGATCTGGTTGAAGTAGAACTCGACTTAATATCTAAGTTTAATTGTCAAATAGTTGGTCTCGATATTGATATTAGTTATAAACTGCAAAAACTATTTCATCAATATTCAGCTTCAATCGCTACAACTAACGAGCGAAATCCTAGTAATTTAGCATCTTTTTACGATAACTTATATCAAACCAAAGAACTTCCAGATTCAGTCCGCCAACTAGAAAAAATAAGTCGTTACTACTGTTATTTATGGCTGGCATGGGATGCTTATACTCAACAAAACTATCCTTTAATGAGTCAATATTTACTCGAAGCTTGGCAATATAGCGAGGCAACTTCGAGAAAAACCATTAATCATTGGTATGACTTTTTTGAATCACAAATAGAGTCAAATAACAATCTATCTTCCCTACCAGTATGGCAACAACTAATAGATCGCATCGGAAAATTATCTCCACCAAAAGTTAGCGTCATTATTCCCAGTTACAATTGCGATCGATATTTATCCGCAGCCATTGAAAGCGTACTCAATCAGACTTATCAAGACTATGAAATCATTGTGATTAATGACGGTTCTACAGATTCAACCTTAGAAATCATTGCTCCCTATCGACAGAAAATTCGTTACTTTTATCAAGAAAATCAAGGGGCGGGGGAAGCCAGGAACAGAGGATTATATCTAGCCAGGGGAGAATTAATTGCTTTCTTAGATGCAGACGATCTATTTTTACCTCATAAACTTCAAGAACAGGTAGCTATTTTAGCCAAGCGATCGGAAATTACTATTGTTAATAGTGGCTTTCGAGTCATTGGAGAAGATGGGGAGGCAATTACCGATGTCGAACGCTGGCATGAAATTCCCGATCTTACTCCCGAAGATTGGTTGCTGCACAAACCAGTGCTACCCAGTGCAATGATGTTTCGTCGCCAGTGGTTTGAGTTGGTTGGGGGGTTTAAACAATGCTTTTTTCCTTGCGAAGATCTAGAAATTATTTTGCGCATGGTTGCAAAGGGCTGTCAATCTATATGGTTGCCTAGTATTACTACTTGCTATCGTCGATACAGTCTCAGTGCTACTGCTTTAAATTCCTCTCGTGTTCTGAAACTAATTGAAAGTGCGGAAGCGGTGCAGGATGATTTCTTTGCCAGAGATGACTTGCCTGCCTCGATGGCTCAATTAGAACGAAAATCTCGTTTTTACTACTATTGTTGGCTGGCTTGGCTGTGCTACCAAACTGGTTTAGAGGATCTTATGGGTCAATATCTGCTCAAATCTCAATCCCATGCCACCCACTCTTGGGTTGAAACAGTCTCAGAATGGATTAATACTTTTGATAGTTGTGCCAAAATTTATGGTTGCGATTTTGATGCCTTCGCTTTGACCAAGCTACCCCAATGGCAAGAAGTTTTGGCGCGGATTCCTGCTTCTGCTTTGGAAAGGAGCTATCAGAAACATATTAGTCAAGTCCAACAATTGTTTCATAGCATTATCGATAATCGTCAAATTGCTCTTTACGGACAAACTTATTTTCAACTAGGACAAACGCTCCTGCAACAACACGACCTAGAAAGAGCGATTATTTCCCTGCGTCGTGCGATTGAATTAGTACCGAATAATCCCCTCTACCATCACGCTTTAGGCACTGCATATCAACAACATTACGACCTCGACAGGGCTTTTCTCGCTTATCAACAAGCCCTTCGTCTCCAGCCCAACCAAAAAGATTTTCAAGCCAGCCTTCAGTCAGTCGAAGAACAACAACAACAGTGGCAAAAACTACTGAATTATTGCCAAAAACTCTCCCACCCTGCCCAGGAAGAATCCAAACCAAAGTTATTGATGATTTTTCCTTTTACTCCCGATCCCGAACAAAAGGGTGGTGCTGCCATTAGGATGTTCGAGCAGATTAAATACTTTGGCAGTCGCTACAGGCTAGCAATTGTAGCATTTATCTTTGACGAGTCCGACCGATATATGGAAACCAAACTAGAACAATATTGCGATTTCGCATTATTACTCAAAGTCGGTACTCCCATGTCTCCCTATCGTCGCGATAGACACCAGCAGCTTTATTTTTTGCAAACCTGGAATATGTGGAGGAGTTTGGAGAAATTAAGTCAGATTAATTTCGATCTAGTCTTTTTCGAGTTTATTTTTACTGCGGTTTATTATCCTTTATTTAGCGGTAGTTTGAGGATTTTAAACGAACATAATATTGAGTCGCAATTGTTGCAAAGTTGTGCCTCTAGCAACAGCGAAGAATTAATCGGTCGTTTGGCAAAGCGAGTTGATGCGGTCAAGCCTTTTGTCAACGCTTCCAGAGAAGCCCAATTTTTAGCTGCTTATGAAGAGAGAATGTGGTCTTTGTTTTCTTTGATTACGGTAGTGAGCGAAGAAGACAAACAACAATTAGAAGCTCGCTGCCCTTCTCCCCAGACTGAGAGAACTAGAACCTTGGTGGTGAAAAATGGAGTTAATACCCAAGAGATTCAACCCGTCGATAATCAGCAAGCTCAAAAAATTTTGTTTATGGGAACGATGAGTTATTTTCCCAATATCGATGCAGTATTTTATTTTTTAGAACAGATTGCTCCTTTAATTCAAGAGCAACAGTCAAAAATTGATTTTTGTATTGCAGGAAGAGAACCTCCAGAGGAAATTTTGGCTTTGGAAAACCAATATTCAGGAATTGAGATAATTGCTAATCCTCCAGACATGAGCCAAATAGCAGCCCAATGTCAAATGACAGTAGTACCTCTACGTATTGGAGGAGGAACGAGAATCAAAATTTTGCATTCTATGGCGATGGGGCTACCAGTGGTATCTACAAGTTTGGGTTGTGAAGGATTAGATGTAATAAACGGAAAACATTTATTGATTAGAGATAATCCTCAAGATTTTGCCACAGCAGTATTAGAAATTGCTCGAGATCGACAGTTGAGAGAAAAGCTTAGATACAATGGTCGGAAGTTAGTAGAATCCCAATACGACTGGCAAGCTATTTTTGCTCATTTTGAAGATACTCTAAAAACTCTTTAGTTGTTAGTAATTAGTTGTTTAAATCGATCGACTAACAAAACTGATTCATAAATTTGCGATCGATATAGTCTTTAAGTAGCCAAAACAATTTAGAACGCCAGCCAAACTTACTCCAAGAAGCGATCGCTTGACGATCGCCCGTACCAATTAAAGCGAGATATTTGTCTTGAGGGCTATAGGGTTTTAAAGGCTGGTTGGTTAATATTTTTTGCCAGTTGTCAAATAAAGGTTTTCCCTGTCTTACGGCAAATACTCCAGCTTTGGGGCGTTGATGGTTAGTCATGGTGGCAATATCTCCCGCAGCAAAAATATGAGGATGGGATCTGGATTGGAGAGTATCTTTGACTAAGATAAATCCTTTGTCGTCAGTAGTAAGCTGAGATTCTTTGAGCCAATTGGGGGCGGTGGCTTGAGTTACCCAAAAGACGCGATCGCAACTAATTTTTAAGCCAGATTTACAGACAAGATGGTTGGGAAAAACTTCGACTACTTCCTGACTCAGATGTAATTGGATGCCTCTTTTAAGTAGAATCTCTTGTAATTTATTACTCACCCAATCATTATGACCTGATAATAACCGATCGCCGCGATGAATTAGATGTATGGTTAATTTTTCTTGGGGGCGATCGATAATTGTTTGTAAGGAAGTTTGCATATTCAAAGCTAATTCCACACCTCCTGCACCACCGCCGACTATGGCTATATCCATAGATTTTTGGGGATTTTGAGCAATTTCTGTTTGTAAAGCATACCAAGTTTGCAAAAATTCTGGGACTGGTTTGGCTGGGGTAGTATATGCTTTTGCCCCAGGCACATCGATCGCTTGAGGAGTGCTACCAATATCTAAGGAAAGATAATCGAATTCTACTCGACGATTAGATTCGCAGATGACTATATTTTGGGCTAAATCTAAATCAATAGCGCGATCGACAATTAATTCCGCCCCTGCAAAACTAGCTAATTTCCTCAGATCGATATGGGTTTCGGCATAACTATAAAAACCCGCTACATGACCTGGTAACATCCCCGAATAGGGAGTTTGTTCCACATCGCTAATTAAAGTTAACTCCACATCTGATAAGGGATTTAGTCCCCACAACCGCAAGGCGATCGCGTGAGAATGTCCGCCCCCAATTAAGACTAGTTTTGGTTTTTTCTTTGATGGATCGTTCATTGATTAAAAACTAATTCCAATCTTTTTTGCGATCGCTCTAAAGCTTCTTTGGGGGTTTGTTTGCCCAATAAACTAGCTTCAATAGCTCGACCGAGGTTTTCTGACAATCTAGTATAGTTTGGGATAATCGGGCGAGATTTTGCCCACTGCATTTGTTGAAGAAAGACATTAATTACAGAGTTTTCCGCCACAAATTTTTGATATGCTTCGCTTTGTTGAGATTTAAGATTGACTGGTAAATAACCCGTCTCTAACGCCCAATTGGTCTGAAATTCTTCGCTCAAAACATATTCTAAAAAGCGCAAACTGGCTTGCTGTCTTTCGGGAGTAGTTTTAAACACAAATAAATTTTCCCCGCCCATTACCGCCGCAGGTTGTCTGTCTGTGGGAATAGGAAACACATCATAATCGATATCAGTAGATTTTAATTGTGCTAAAGTCCAAGGACCAGTAATTTGCATGGCAACTTTCCCGTCAATAAAGCGATCAATTTCATAACCCCTTTCGGGTGCGGATAAGACAGCCACTCCAGATTTAACTAAATCTGCCCCTAATTGCAAAGCTGCGATCGCTCCATCATTAACTAGATTGGGTTTATTTCCCTCTAATAAGTTTCCCCCAGCACTATAAATAAATGGTAGCCAGACAAATACCGTCCATTCTCCTTTTCCTAAAGAGAGGAAAATACCCTGTCGATCCGCTCGATTATCATTGTTGGTATCTTGAGTAAGTTTTTGGGCTACGGTTTTTAATTCTGACCAAGTTGTGGGGGGAGTTTCAATTCCTGCCTCCTTAAATAGACTCGGGCGATAAAATACTGCTGCATTATTGGTAGCAAAAGGAATCGAAAGAATGTGTCCGTCTAATTCCATCGAAGCAAACATGGCTGGATCGATTTCTTCTTCGATGGCAGAACTATTCAACCAAGTCTCTAAGGGAAATAATGCCCCCAATTGATAAAGTTTTCCCGTAATTTGCGGTACGTACCAAAGAATATCGGGGGGTTGTCCGCTGACGGTTGCTGCTAAAATTTTCGGCAATTGGGCATCGGGTTGACCGATATATAAAGCTTCTACTTCTAGATCGGGGTTATTTTGATTGAATCGATCCACTAGTCTTTGAAAGATCTCGCGATTTTCGGGGGGATTGATACCATGCCAAAAAGTTATTTTCGTAATTTCTTTTTGATTTGATTCCTGAATACTGCTACACCCACTCAGAAATAACAGGCAACATAGTGCGATTGTAAAAATATTTTTAACCACAAAGCGATCGCTTTTCATCTGATTATCTAGATTTTAGTCTCAAAAACTTATTTTAGGTTTTCTTAACTGATAACTGATAACTAGATCGATAGTCAGTGGCTTAACCCGAACTGAGGTTACTCATGCGATCGCGGCTGAAAATTTATCTAGATGTCTAGACAAATTTTAGCATTAAACATCGTTAACCCAGAAAACCATAGTTTTTGAATTACTGCGCTTTTCACATGGGTAGACCACATAAGTAGTTGTGCAAAATTAATTGGATAGTTGAGATTGGGTTTAGGGGTTAGGGGTTAGGGGTTAGGCGTTAGGGGTTAGGAAAATATGGAATATACAAATAATTCTGCTTAGGTACTTAATTAAATAAGAGAAAAAGGGCAAAAATTACCTCTAAAATTTGTAATATTTTTATAATTATTTTATATTTTGAAAATTTTATAATTAGCCAATAAATTATGGCAAGAAATTGCTACTATAGCGTTTCTCTAATTAGTGAGGTACACACAATCAACAATCAACAAAAACCCAGGACTTGACTGTACTGCATTAAAATAAGAACCGCTATATATATTCTTTCAACAATTAATAATCAAAATATAGTAATTTTTAAAATAAATTCTAAATAAATTATTTTTTCATTAAGAAATATCTTATTTCAAAGCTTTAGCTACAAAATCAGTGAAAATACGGATGGGTAAAATTGCGGACGTGAATACAATTAAATTGTTAGTAATTGGTTCTGCCAAAAGAGTTTACACTTAAGCAAATGCTCTAGTTAATAGTAAATATTAACTCCAAATAATTGCTTTTTGAAGCGATCGACAGCACAATCTTTTCTTTTTAACTAAATAAAAAATATCTTTCATAACCAAAATAATGTTGAGTTGCGATCGCGCTTATTTTCAACTAGAACCAACTTATTTGTTCGGCGATATCTCCAAATATTCGCGACCCCGATTTTTCAAAAAACTACCCACCATATAGATTAAGCTAGGCTAACCATGAAAAAAACTACCTATCAGGCGACTTTAAAAGACCTTGCCCTTCTAGTTGCTACAGAAAACTATAGCGATCCCGAACTGGCAAAAAGCTTGTTAGAATTTGGGGTGAAAGATCCCATAGTTTTCACCACTGATGGCAAAAAAAGTCGATTTGGCATGAAAAAACTTAATGTCAAGGATGGCATGAAAAGATTGAACCTGGCAGCTTCTAGTCCAGAAATAGGCAAGTTAGTCGCAAGGGTCATATTGTTTGAAGATTCTGTAGCTGAATTAGTTCCCACATCAGAAAGCAGATCTCATTCACAGACAAACGACAACTACCTCTATCAAAATATCTACAGTTGGAAAAACGAAAAAAGAAATATCCTCGAACGCTGTACTGCCAAAGAATTAGGCAGTAAATATGGTATCCGCATTCAATACCTCAATACTGTCATTCAAGGTAAAGTCAAATGCTCTAGAGGCTGGAGTTTAGTTCGCTCATAAGTTTTTCAATCGATCGAAACTAAATACATATTTCATCTTGGCTTGAGAATGATTGAGTTAATCTCTACTATCGTTCTCAAGCCAATTTATTTTTTAATCATTTACATTAGTTAACCGAAAATAAATTGTCTCCAACATAGATGAATTCTAGGTTTAGACAGTTAAACTAAAATAGTATTATTATTTGTATTACCTTGATTTTTCAAAATACTTGGTAAATATTTCCTGAGAAACGTTAACATAAGTTAACAACGTACAAAACAAAAAAGCAATAAATACTAGTTTTCCTAACATAGACTAGCCAGAATACCCTTTTATCAGGGAGTGGCAAGGTGACAGTAGTTAAAATAAAAATAAAAAGATTTATTATCTTCAGCTAAGGGAGGCTGTCAGAGTGAGTAAAGATAACAACAAAAAATGGCGCAATGCAGGACTATATGTTCTGCTAGCTATAGTGGTAGTTGCTTTGGGTACTGCCTTCTTAGATAAGCAACCTCAAGCCCGCACTACTTGGGCTTACAGCAAGCTAATCGATGAAGTTCAAAGCAACAAAATCGAAACAGTAAAAATTAGTGCCGATCGCACTAAAGCTCAGGTAATCAATAGCGAAGGGACTCCTATCCTAGTCAATCTACCGAACGATCCTCAATTGATCGACATTTTGAGTGAAAACGGTGTAGACATCGCAGTATTACCTCAAAGTGATGAAGGATTTTGGTTTAGAGCTTTGAGCAGCCTTCTATTCCCCGTCCTCTTATTAGTAGGTTTATTCTTCTTACTTAGAAGAGCGCAAAGTGGGCCAGGATCTCAAGCGATGAACTTCGGTAAATCTAAAGCCAGAGTCCAAATGGAGCCTAAAACTCAGGTAACTTTTGGCGATGTAGCTGGGATCGAACAAGCCAAACTAGAGCTAACTGAAGTAGTTGACTTCTTGAAAAATGCCGATCGCTTTACTGCTATTGGTGCAAAAATTCCTAAAGGTGTATTGCTAGTAGGTCCTCCAGGGACTGGTAAAACCTTACTAGCCAAGGCAGTAGCGGGTGAAGCTGGCGTACCTTTCTTTAGTATTTCTGGTTCGGAATTCGTAGAAATGTTTGTTGGGGTGGGTGCTTCCCGCGTCCGCGACTTGTTCGAGCAAGCCAAAACTAACGCCCCTTGTATCGTATTTATCGACGAGATCGACGCAGTTGGTCGTCAGCGTGGTGCTGGTTTAGGTGGCGGTAACGACGAGCGCGAACAAACTCTCAACCAGTTACTCACAGAAATGGATGGTTTTGAAGGTAATACTGGTATTATCATCATCGCTGCTACCAACCGTCCCGACGTATTAGACTCTGCTTTGATGCGTCCTGGTCGTTTTGATCGCCAAGTAGTAGTAGACCGTCCCGACTATGCAGGTCGTCAAGAAATTCTCAACGTTCACGCTCGCGGTAAAACTTTATCCAAAGATGTAGACCTTAATAAAGTTGCCCGTCGTACTCCTGGTTTCACTGGTGCTGACTTAGCTAACTTGCTCAATGAGGCTGCAATTCTAGCTGCTCGTCGTAGCTTGACCGAAATTTCTATGGATGAAGTCAACGATGCGATCGATCGCGTCATGGCTGGACCTGAAAAGAAAAATCGCGTCATGAGCGAAAAACGCAAAGAGCTAGTGGCATATCATGAAGCTGGTCATGCTCTAGTAGGTGCTTTGATGCCCGACTACGACCCCGTACAGAAAATCAGTATCATTCCTCGCGGACGTGCTGGCGGTTTAACTTGGTTTACTCCTAGCGAAGACCGTATGGAGTCTGGCTTATATTCTCGCTCTTATCTCCAAAACCAAATGGCTGTAGCTTTAGGCGGTCGTTTGGCAGAAGAGATTGTTTACGGCGAAGAAGAAGTAACTACTGGTGCTTCTAATGACTTACAACAGGTAACTAGAGTCGCCCGTCAAATGGTAACTCGCTTTGGGATGAGCGATCGCTTGGGTCCTGTAGCTTTAGGTCGTCAAAACGGTAACGTATTTATGGGTCGCGATATTGCTAGCGATCGCGATTTTTCTAACGAAACCGCAGCAGCAATCGACGAAGAAGTACGCAGCTATGTAGATGTAGCTTATGCTCGTGCGAAGAAAGTTTTAGTAGATAACCGTCACATCCTCGATCGCTTGGCAGAAATGCTAATCGAAAAAGAAACAGTAGAGGCTGATGAATTACAAAACGTTCTAGCTGAGAATGATGTAATTATGGCTTCTCTAGCTTAATTGCAATCTCAATCTTAATTTTTTGGACAGTGCTTATAATTTAAGTGCTGTCTTTTTATATTTAGTTATTAGTTACTAGTTTTTTAAGGCTAGGAAGATCTACATAATCATTTTCCAGATTGCCCTGAATCACCCGACAAGGTCGATCGACTTCCCCCAGATCGCTAACTACCAAATCTGCTTGACTAAAATCTTGTTGCTCGGTGTATTCGTTAACAGTAATGATTGTGCTTAATCCTACTGCTTTGGCAGCAATTAAGCCGTTATCGGAATCCTCAATAACTAAAAAGTTTTGCGGGGGAATGTCCATTTTATCCACAACATATCGATAAATATCGGGAGCGGGTTTCTTAGCAGCAACAATGTCTCCTGCTGCGATGACTTCAAACCAATCGAGGTCTAAATATTTTTCTAATAAAGCAATTACATTAGGTAAAGCACTGGTAGTTGCGATCGCTAGAGAGATATTAGCTTCTTTCGCTTCTTCGATTAATCTGGTTACCCCAGGGCGCATTGTAATCGTTCCCTGGTGGAGTAATGCTAAATAGTATTTAGTTTTAAGTTGATGAATATAGGTAGCAAAATCATTAATTTCTAGGGGATCGATAAATCCAGGTTGATATTGACGGATAAAATATTTAACTCGCTCTTTTCCCCCAGCAACCTTTAAGATCTTGCCATATAATTCCACAGACCAATTCCAATCCAATCCTGCTGCTTCAAAAGCACTATTAAAAGCTACTCGATGTCCGTCTCTTTCCGTATTGGCTAAAGTTCCGTCAACGTCAAATATTAAACCCTGTAATTGACTCATTTCGATTTCTCTAGTCGTTGCAATTCACTTAGATATATGATTGTTCGATGTATTTAAGTTACAGCAGACTGAGGTTGGGTTTCTTCTGGTTGTACGCAGCGCAAATATTCATCTACAACATCATTAGCTGCGCCAATCATTCTAAGTTGTCCTTTTTCGAGCCAAATTGCTTTGTGGCAGTTTTGACGGATTAATTCCATCGAATGAGATACCAGCAAAACCGTAACGTTATCTTGCCAAAACTCTTCCATGCGCTGACTGCATTTATTTTTGAAAGTCACATCTCCTACAGAAAGCACTTCATCGAGAATCAAAATATCGGGTTTGGTATCTGTGGCGATCGCAAATCCCAAGCGAGCAGTCATCCCCGAAGATAAACCCTTGACGGGAACTAAAGCATAATCTTCTAATTCGGCGAATTTCAAAATTAGTTCGGTTCTAGAGATCATTTCTGCCTGGGAATAACCCAACATCACTCCATAAAGAATAATATTGTCTCTAACTGCCAATTCGCTATCAAATCCCGCACTCAACTCAATTAAAGGGGCTACTTTTCCTTTAACTCTCACCGTACCAGAAGTGGGCTTAAGTATGCCTGAAATCAATTTGAGCATGGTTGATTTACCAGAACCATTTGCGCCAATAATGCCTATTTTTTCGCCCTTTTTAATAGTCAGATCGATATTATCTAAAACTATTTTTTTGGCTGGATGGCGATATTTTCCCTCTAGGAAAGACAGGATCGTTCTTTTAAGATCGTAAGAAAACTCTTCTTGAGTTCTACGCCACAAAGAAACTCCATCTAATCTAATCGATTCTTGCATTACTATTTTTAGGTAGATTTTAAATTAAATTTCAGCAATTAAAAGATTGCTGTAAAGTATAACTTTGAAACCTAGGCTACAACAAATCCATAAATTGCGATCGCCAGTTAGAGAAAGCCATCAAGCCAATAGTCAAGACAATTACACCACTAATTAAACTGTGAAAAATCAGAATTGGATCGGGATTATTACCAGAAAGAGCTATCTGGCGAATACTTTCAATAATCGGTAAGATGGGATTTAAAATTAAAAATCTACTAACAGTATCGGGGACAATATCTGGAGGATAAAAAATAGGAGAACCCATCCACAAGAGAAAGGTGACTAATTCATAGAAATAGGACAAGTCGCGGAAAAATACGTATAAAGCACTCATCAACATTCCCACTCCCGAACAGACTAAAATTAAACCAAAAATAGGTAATATTAGAGCGATCGCGTTAAGTGGATTCTTAGAAGTAATCAGAGTAACTACTGCCAGTAAGGGAAAAGCTCCCATTAACAATTGAAATACATTAGCTCCAATCGTAGATAGGGGAAAGATAAATAAAGGCAGACGAATTTTATTAACGATACCGCCATTTTCGACAACGCTCGGTAAGGCTTGGGCGGTGGAAGAAGAAAAAAAGTTAATTACCACCAGACCTGTAAAAGCTGCCAGAATATAATTTAAAGTAGAATTATTGTAATATTGGGCAAAAGCAGCCCCAAAAATTGCAGTATATAAACCTGTCATTGCCATTGGATTTAGTAACGACCAATAGATACCCAAAAAAGAACCCCGATATCTTCTTTTAAGGTTTCGTCTAATTAAAATAGTAAGTAATTCTCGATACCAGGAGAGTTCTTGCTTTTTTTCTTTATCTAAAATAGTTGTAACCATATGGTACTTGCTATAGGTTTTCTAAACAGAATCTATTATAGGGCGTGTTATTAATTCTTTGTTACCTTAAAGATGATTAGGTGGTTTGTCAATGACTAAAATTGACTGTATTTATCTAAGCTATTTCTAGGAAATCTATTTTCCATTCTTTATTTTGTCGGACAACATTAAACTGTAGAGGAATTTCTCGTCCAGAATTTAAAATTAAAGTCACATCAATAGTAGAATTATTACCTGCTTCATTCATTTGAGGTATTGCTAGCAAGGTACGTTTATATTGTTTGAATTTTTTGTTTTTAATTAATTTTCTTAGTTTAGGTTTAGAAATTCTACGGCGAAAATTGTCTGTAGTGGAATTATAAAGCTCGTCTATTTTATCTTCAATAATTAACTCAAAGAACTTGCTAATTACCATTGGTATACCTTGGGTATTTCGCATCACAATAACCACAATAGATATCCAAATCAAAATCGCAATTACTGCGATCGCAGCTAAACCGATTAAAATATACTTTCCATAGGGCTGTAATAATTCCATATTGTTTTGTCGTTGTAGCTTATTTCTCAAACTGGAGAGCTTAAAGCTTTCCTTAAAATCTTCCCTAATTTTACCTATTCGCTGCCACAATCGAGAAACATTAAACATTAAACATTAAACATTGAGCATTTAGCATTTGTGACAATTTAAGGATGTGTGTTGTTTGTCAACTCTCCTTTAGGTAGTAGGTTGTACTCAAAAATTTCTGAAATTCAAATCTGAAGTACCCTCTAAGCTTAAATCTACATCTAGTGTTACAAAATAAATTAAGTACCGTATATAGTAGTTGGATCGTAAGTAAGTTTCTTAATTTGTCACAATTGGTTATTGAGTAATAACTAACAACCAATAACTAACAACTGTACGAGCTGCTGGTCAGCATTCCCTTGCGCCTGTCCTAAAGGATACACCTTCGGATAACGGCGACGCGGTGAGTCCAGCACTGCGGGAGGGTTTCCCTCCGCAGGTGACTGGCGAACCCGAAGGGGGTCTGACCATTTCGCGAACCGCCCCTAACAACTAACCAATATAAAACTATGCAGCAAATTTTTAATATTCTTGGTTTAATACCTGGCTATTTAATTGGATTGGCAATTTTTTTGGTAATCATACCAACTATTGTGGCAATTTTCTTGCGTTTGGTTTTATACAGTCATTTAAAACGTTTGGCAGTCAAAACTAAAAGGCTTTTAGTCGGGATGAACATTGAATCTGCCCCTCAGATTATTTACAAACTAGAGCGAAGATTTGCCGATAATCCAGTTAGTTTGGAGCGAATTAATACCACTAGTATTATCGAAGGTACTTATAGTCATGAAAAGTTTAATTTTTTGGGCTTATCTTTAAATTGTGAATTTGTTGATAATTTTTGTCGTATTTTACCAAATCTACTACTTTCTTTTGGCTTGCTTGGAACATTTTTAGGAATTACTTTTAATTTGGCAAATCTCAGTCAAACTATTACCCAAGTAGATATTAATGATGTGAGAAATCTAGTAGAAGAATTAGATCGACCTTTGCAGGGAATGGGGGTAGCTTTTACTACTAGTTTAGTCGCGATCGCCTGTAGTTCTTGTTTAACGGTTTTAAACTTATTGTGGAATACTAGTTTAGTTAAATCTACTTTGTTGAGTAATTTAGAAGACTATATAGACAATGTATATTTACCCAAAATTCAACCAGTTAGTTCTATAGAAAATGCGATCGATAAGTTTAGCAATGATTTTGAGGGAATGCTACTTCAGTTAGGAAATACGATTGAAGAATCGATGACTAAAGCTTTTAGTAGAATAGAAAATAGCGCGCGTACCTTTGAAAATGCAGCCAATACTCTAGATAATAGCGGTTTTACCGAACGACTGGCTGCTGCTACCAACGATTTAGCGATCGCTCAAAATCAATTTTCTCAATCTTCTTTAGTATTGCAAAAATCCACCCAATCTTTTGACGGCAATCTAGTTTCAATGCAGAAATTAACTAAAAAGTTTCTCGACCTCAACCAACAAATTAACAATATCGAAAATAAATATAATAATCTAGTCAATCTCAATCAAGAAAAAAATGCGATCGAGCAATCTGGATTAAAAGAAATCCAACAAGAAATTACTAAATTAATCGAAAAACTAAACTAATCACTTTATAAACATTGTGAATAAAAAACGCAAGCTACGCAATTATGATGCAGTAGAAAGTTTAAATGTTTGGCCATCTTTTACTGATTTGATGGCTAATGCTTTTATGATAATTAGTTTATTTCTCTTACTAGCTTTGTTCAAATCGCTGTTTCTGAAATATACTGCCGAAGAAACCGAGCAAAACCTCAGCGATACCGAACGACAGGTCAGATTGTTACAAAGAGAAATTGCTACCCTAGAAAATGAATTAGGAGAAAGTACTTCTGATGTGCGTCAACTAAGGAAAGCTTCTTCCCAATTACAAAGACTATTGCTAGATAGTAACGAGCGAAACCGTAACCGCGTAAATATCTTAGAGTCGGAAATCCAACGCCTCAAATCTGCTCCACCCGTAGTAGTTATCCAAGATTCTGGAGGGTATCAATTCGATTCTGGTAGTGCTAAATTACCTAAAAATCTTAAAGAATATATTACCGTAGATTTAGTCGATCGCATTGAAAGAATCAGCCAACAGCGCAACCTTTACGTAGTCGAAATTATCGGACACACCGACGGTCAAGTTAATTTTGGCAATGGCAACCTCGACCAACAGCTAGAAGCCGTAGCCCTAGGAAAGCAACCCGTAGACAGTCTCAAACCTGGCTCAAATGCCGATCTGGGACTAATGCGAGCCTTAGAAGTAGTCAAACAACTACAAATAGTCCAAGAAGAAACAGGAAGGCTCAAAGGAGTTCAATTCCGCCCCTATTCCGCAGCCCAAATCCAGTTACCGACGGGAAATTTTGCTTCCCCCAACCGCCAGCCAGACCCCAGTCGCCGTAGAATCGAAATACGCTTTTCTCCTCTAGGTAAGGCGGAAACAATTAACTAAGGAATGAGAGGTAGTGAGTAGTGAGTAGTGAGTAGTGAGTAGTGAGTAGTGAGTAGTGTAGAGACGTTCCATGGAACGTCCGTACGAGTAGTGAGTAGTGAGTAGTGGGTAGAGTGGGTAAGTAGTCGTGCAAATTTAATTGGATAGTTTAGATTGGGGAAGGGGGAAGAATTAAAGGTTAAGGGAATACAGGATATACAAATAATTTTGCATTGGTACTTAGCTTCGCTTTTTGCGTTTAGTTATCCCCTAGTCCCCCAGTCCCCTAGTCCCCTAGTCTCTCATCTAATCATTAACCCTTCCAGCACGCTTTAACCGTTCCAGGGTTGCCCAGATTTCCCTCGAGCGCAATACCGCGCTCGTTGGCATTGAGATGACGCACGATTTTATAGACTGTTTCTATTTCATCGCTAACTCCAGCTTTACTGGCTAATTCTGCCAAAGATAAAGAAGAAGAAGTTTCCTTGAGAGCGTTGACGACTTGTTTTTGAATGTTTAACACCGATGCAGCAGCTTTTTTACCAGCTTCTACTCCTGGTTGGTGATAGGCATTGATATTAACTAGGGAAGCATAGATACTAACCGCTCTTTCGTAAAGGGCAATCAAACTGCCGACAATGCGTTCGTTTACCTGGGGAATGGTAATCGTAATCGAATCTCTTTGCTTGTCATTTAAAGCAGTACGAGTACCGAGTAAAAAACCTTTGAGATAGTCCCCAGAAGTAATTCCTGGCTCAATTTCTACAAAATCTGCTTTGCGGTCTTGCAATACTTCAATAAAAGTTAGGAAAAAGTTGTTTACCCCTTCTCTTAGTTGTTGTACGTAGGCGTGTTGGTCGGTCGAACCTTTGTTACCATAAACTGCAATCCCTTGATTGACCACATTACCATCGAGGTCTTTTTCTTTGCCTAAAGATTCCATAATTAGCTGTTGGAGATAGCGACTAAAAAGCAACAAACTATCTTTATAGGGCAAAATTACCATATCTTTTTCCCCCCTACCATGTCCCGCAGCATACCAAGCCATTGCTAACAAAGCAGCAGGATTTTCTTTGAGGCTGGGTTTGCGAGTTAGGGCATCCATCGTTTTCGCCCCTTCTAACATGGCTCTGATATCGATACCTTGCAAAGCAGCAGCTACCAGACCGACAGGAGATAATTCGGAAGTTCTTCCTCCTACCCAATCGCGCATGGGGAAGATTGCCAGCCAACCTTCTCGTTCAGCGATCGCTTCTAACTTACTACTTTTCCCTGTAATGGCAAAGGCATGAGTCGCAAAATCCAGATTGCGATCGCTATATACTTTTTTCACTTCTAGCATCCCGTTGCGGGTTTCGGGAGTACCGCCAGATTTAGAAATTACCGATACTAGAGTAGTACTAAGATCTTCAATCCCAGCTAAAACGCGATCTATTCCCCCAGGATCGGTATTATCAATAAAATGGATTTTC
>NZ_JBZNBU010000247.1:0-9434 GCF_058530065.1 Waterburya sp.
CGCCTTTTAGGGCTAGTACTTCCTTAACAAAACTACAAATTTGCTGAAAATTAAGTAAACTCATTAAAAGCAGTATCTATACTTAATTTACGAATGCAAGTCAGTTCCAACTCAACTCCATCATTTTTTAAAGCTGTGTTATTGATTGCCCCGTTTTTCCTCTGGGGTACGGCGATGGTAGCCATGAAGGGGGTGATTCCCCATACAACACCTTTTTTTATGGCTGGAGTACGCTTAGTACCTGCGGGAATATTGGTACTTTTAACAGCATTTATTTTGAAATTACCCCAACCAAGAACCCCAACTGCTTGGTTGTGGATTTTGGCTTTTGCCTTGGTCGATGGAGCAATGTTTCAAGGGTTTCTTGCTCAAGGAATCGTTAAAACAGGTGCTGGTTTGGGTTCGGTAATGATTGATTCTCAACCCCTAGCAGTGGCTTTGCTATCTAATATTTTATTTGGGGAAGTTATTGGTTTTTGGGGCTGGTTGGGTTTAATTATCGGAGTATTGGGTATTAGTTCGATTGGCTTGCCAGATCGCTGGATTTATAGCATATTTGCTGGAAATTTTGCTGCTGTAGAATTAGATTGGTGGGGATTGTTTGAGAATGGGGAGTGGTTGATGTTATTAGCCTCATTGTCAATGGCTATAGGTACGGTAATGATTCCTTATATTAGCCGTCATAGCGATCCTGTAGTGGCGACAGGGTGGCACATGATTTTAGGTGGTTTGCCTTTATTTGGTTTGTCTTGGTGGGGAGAAACAGAGCAATGGAGCAATCTTTCTCTAGAAAACTGGTTGGCTTTAAGTTATGCGACGGTTTTTGGCAGTGCGATTGCCTATGGTATTTTCTTTTATCTGGCTTCTAAAGGAAATCTCACTAGCTTGAGCGCACTAACGTTTTTAACTCCCATTTTTGCTTTATTATTCGGTACGATTTTATTAGCAGAAGTTCTTAGTCCTTTGCAATCTTTAGGAGTGTTTTTAACGGTAATTAGTATTTATTTAATCAATCAAAGGGAGGTTATAAGATCAAAATTTGATCGCGTACAATGACTAATTAAATTACATTAAATCAAAGTCCGATCGAATCATGGGATATATAGTTTTAAAAAACAAGAGATAAACGATGGGAAATTCATGTTAAATATTGCCTATTTCTATTTTTAAGATAGATTGACTATCACAATTACCAAATAAACTGCTGTAAAGTTAAAAGCTATAAGTATTAAGTGATAGTGCAATACCTATAGCTCCCTGCCAAGGATAACTATAATTATACATCGACCCACATTTAGATAAATTCTTGAGTTGGGCAGAATGAGATCGAGTTGTGCCAATGAGTCCTGGTTATTTTTCTCATCTCTTCAAATAATTTACAGGTTATACTCTTCATCAATATTTAGAATAATTAAAAATCTTGGGAGAATGTGAATTAAAAAGCTTGAATTTCACTCTTTTTAGTTTAGTCTTCAAATTACTGTAGATTGTTGATATGCTTAAGCCCTTAACTAGAGAAAAATTAGAACAACTGATTCCTTTGATTGCTACGGGACAACAATACGCCTATTACTGGGGAAAATGGTCGGATTTACTCAATCGAGTTTTAGTTTCGGTAGTAGCAATTGTAGTAGTACTGATTCTAGATTTGCTATTTGGCGATCGCGGTGAAGCTTTGATTTTTCTAATTGGTGGGATTGCTGCTCTTTATTGGCTGTGGCTTCCCGTGTATCAAGCTAGTTTGCGTAATGCAGCTAACCGTCGGTTTAAATATGGTGGTTTTTGGCGGGGTAAAGTGTTAGAAGTCTATTTAACCGAAGAATTGATTGGCGAAGAAGAAACTGTCAACCAACGGGGAGAATTAGTCATTGTTGAAAATCGCGAACGTTGGATTAATCTGGTTTTGGGCGATCAAACTGGCTTTGAAGTAGAAGTTCAAGCTCCTCTACAAAGAATCTATAAAAATATTAAACCAGGAGAAATTGCCGAACTGTTATTATTGTCTAATAAGTCGGATTTGCGCCAAATTGATAAAATCTCTGATGCTTATATTCCCCGACAAAACTTATGGGTTGGACAATATCCCTACATTCAAAGAGATATTTTTATTGAAGTCAGTCGTCAACTAGGAGGGGTTAGTCCTCGTAGGGTTGCCCGTCGCAGTCGCCATCGTAATTACAAACGTCGCGATCGCTAGAAAATTTATCTTTTCTCAACTACAATTAGCTCGCCAAGATAAAGCAACAAGACTATTAACGATCGCTGAAGCCACTGTAGCGCAACCTTTGGGACTATTAATGTAAATAGTAGGAATATTAGCAGCTTGAAAAAATTGCTTGGCATCCAAATCTAGTAATGAGGGTGAAGTTGCGATCGCCAAACTAGGATTAATCGTTTTGTTTTGAATTAGTCCCACTAAAGTATTTAGGGCATCAGGATCTTGTCCGATTACGAAAATACCATTAGGGCGATCTTTTGCTAAAATATCAAGACCAGAGGCAGCATTACTTCGATCGCGATCGCTTCCTCTTCCCGTAGTAGCACAACAGTAAACTGGATTTTTGAAAGTTTGTTGGAGTTGAGGAACAATAGCAACTTGAATTTCAGGAACATCGACTACAACCGACAAACCATTTTTCAAGGCTGTAAATCCGCAATTTAGAGCATCTTTGTCAAACTGAAGCTGAGAATAATATTCAAAATCAGCGGTGTGGTAAATAACCTGACGAGTGATTTCATATTGAGCGGGAGTCAGACTTCGAGCATTATCTTCAATTTTAGAATCTATACTGGCTAAAGTAGAAGCTATAGTAATATGTATATTCATTATATTTAGTTGTAATTTAATTTATTGCTCAAGATAGAAGTCTAACTAATATTTTGCATTTTTTTAGCTTTATTAAACGTTATTAAACAAAATATGCCAACTAGTAAAATCAAGAATCGACCTCTTTTTGCTACTATTTATTTTTGAGAATCAAGACAGATGGGATAAATACGATTAATATTAATGTGTAATATGGGCAAATAGCTTAAATAGAGTCAGACTAAATATAAAGTAAATCTTAAAAAAAGACAGAGAGCCATCAGTTTAGATAAAGTTATAGCTACCCATAAATACGATCGTGTGAGGAATCAAAGTCATGAAAATTTTGGTACTAGCTTGGGAATTTCCTCCCCGTATAGTTGGAGGGATTGCCCGTCACGTAGCAGAATTATATCCAGAAATCGTTAATTTGGGTCACGAAATTCATCTCCTTACTATTGAGTCTGGTTCTACTCTTAAATACGAATTAGTTGAAGGAATTCATTTATATCGCTGTCCAGTAGCTCGCGGTCATGATTTTTTTCATTGGGTGGTAAATATGAACCAAAGCATGGAAAAAAAAGGAAAAGAACTTTTAAATAGCCACCAAGATTTTGACTTGATTCACGCTCATGATTGGTTGGTAGGAGATGCAGCTATTGCCCTCAAACACGCCTTTAAAATCCCCGTACTAGCCACGATTCATGCTACAGAATACGGTCGCTACAATGGCATTCACAACACAAAACAACAATATATCTACGATAAAGAAAAATTATTAACCCATGAAGCTTGGCGAATTATTGTTTGCAGTCAATATATGAGTCAGGAAATACAAAGAGTATTTCAATCTCCAGCAGATAAAATTGATGTTGTTTATAATGGCATTCGTCCCGAAAAAAAACATCATCCATCGGGATTCGATGCTCGGGAATTTCGTCGTCGCTTTGCTAAGGACGCGGAAAAAATTATCTATTACGTAGGGCGTATGACCTATGAAAAAGGTATTTCTGTATTATTGAACGCTGCACCTCGAATAATTGCAGCAATGGAGGGACAAGTAAAGCTCTTTATTATTGGTGGTGGAAATACAGATCGTCTTCAACACCAAGCTGACTGTCTAAATATTCGAGAAAAATGCCATTTTACGGGTTTTATGTCCGATGCCGATTTAGATAAATTTCAGACTATTGCCGACTGTGCGGTTTTTCCCAGTTTGTACGAACCTTTTGGGATTGTGGCTTTAGAAAGTTTTGCAGCTAAAGTTCCTGTAGTGGTTTCCGATACTGGAGGTTTGCCCGAAGTAGTGACTCACAATCAAACTGGTATTATTACTCACGCCAACGATCCTGATTCTTTGACGGAAGGAATTTTACAAGTGCTGCAAAAACCAGAACTATGTCGCAATTTAGTGCAGAATGCCTATAAATCTATTTCAGAACGTTTTAGCTGGGACGATCTTGCCAAACAAACCGTTGCCGTATACGCTCAGGTAACCTACGAGCGATCGCAAGTTACTTGGTAGCAGAGATTTTTCCCAAGGGTTAAAAACGACACAACTTCTAATCAGCAATATCAGATATGGAAGTTATTGTTAAATTAGTTTATGCCTATAATTTTGCAATCTACTAGTATTTAACCTGAGTTCGGGATAAAAGAATTGCTCGAAGAGAATAGTTTTTAGTTTTTAGTAGCTCAGTTAAAACAGGCACAATTGCTTATCCTTTGATTAAATGACCTATATCAAGTCAATCAATAAGTTAAATACTATACGTAGTTGACTTATTCTAGGTTTTTTAAACTAATAACTAATAACTAATAACTAGATCTATAGATTATTCTTGTCCTATAGTCTCCTGCTTTCCCAATCTTAAGTTCATGTTTAGTCATCCTAAATAGAAACGGTACAAGGCAATCGCCAAAATAACAAAGCAATCCAGATTGAAACTGTGAATTCTGCGTACAGTAGTTTAATCAGATTAGTCAAGTATCTTCGACAATAAGCCATTAGCAGAAATGTTTCAGTACATATTAATAAAAGGCGATGTATTCATTTCTTCAGGAAACAAATTGGTCATGAAAAAATCTAAAGTAGTAGATTTAAGAAATCCCTGAAATACAGCGACCGTACCAAATCTAACCCCTGTGGCTCTTTGTTCGGCAAGAATGACCTCTATTTGCTCATGACTGAGAATGCCTGCCATTTCCAAATAATATCCCAAAGCATTTTTTTCTGGTTCGACAATTGCCTTCGACCAGTCTTGCACAAAAAAGTCGGCAGTTTGGGATTCTATCGCTCCGTTCTGTACTAAGATATCTCCGATACGTAGATTGGGATATTTAACTCGCTCTAAAAGTGCTGTTTCTAGTTGAAAAGACGAGATCAAATCTGCTTCTTGTAAAATTTGACCGAGAAGTTTGGTTTTGATTGATAATAGATGACGTGAATCCTTATAAGATTTAGAGGCGAAATTATTTTGCGCTCGATAAATGATGAATGTTTTACCAGAAGCCGAATTTACTGGTGAATTTGCTTCCAACTTTTGAGTATTATTTTGTAGAATTGGCATCAAAGTATAAATAGAAGACATTAAAAATAATTAGATTTAAAATAAGGATTGTTTAAAGTAAAACAGGAAATATTAAAAAATTAATCGAGCTTAATTAGATTATCTTTAATAGTAAAGTTTGTTGCTCAAAAAATCTTCCGTAATTTTGCCAGATTTGAGATTTAGCAGCAAAAATACTTAGTTTGGGTAAAGTTTTGATAGTATTGCCATAATAATCTGTATGGTCATCGATAAATCATTGTTTAAACCCTCAGAACGAAAGGAATAGAGAAACTTGATTCAGAAATTAAGCATTCAATCTAAACTGATGCTCATGCTTCTCGGAGTATGTATTAGTTCAATTATTGCGATCGCCTATGTCGGTTATGATAATGGTCGCCAAGCTTTGAATAATAGTATTAAAAATCAATTAATTAGCGTTAGAGAATCTAAAGCATATCAAATTGAACGGTATTTTCAACAGGTAAGAGCTCAGATCCAAACTTTTAGTAAAGGAGGAGTCAACGATGCCGTTGCTGGCTTTATCAAAGCCTATCAAGAACTGGAAAATACAGAAATAGAATTGAATTGGCACGAAAAACTCAAAGAGTATTACGAAGAAGATTTTTTAGCCAAATTAGCAGAAAATACGGCAGGAAGACCCCTTTTATATTCTTATTTACCCCAAAATAGTGCGGCTCGATATTTGCAGTATCATTACATTGCTGGTAATAGCAATCCTATTGGGGAAAAAGAATATCTCAACGATCCGAACGATGGTAGCGAATACAGTGGGATTCACAAAATAGTTCAACCCATATATAACAATTTTATTTCTCAGTTAGGCTATTATGATTTATTTCTCATCGATGCGAAAACAGGAAATATTGTTTATACCGTCAAAAAAGAGTCAGATTTTGGCACGAACTTATTCCAAGGACCATACTCTACTAGTGGTTTGGCAACAGTGTTTAAAAAGGCACTCAACGCTAACGATCCAAATTATGTAGCAATTTCCGATTTCGATCCCTATCGGGCTTCTCTAGCAGAACCCGCAGCTTTTATTGCCAGTCCCATATTCGATATTAATAGTTCTGAATTGACGGGAGTTTTAGCCTTTCAATTATCAGCAGACGAAATTAATAATGTCATGACTGGTAATAATGATTGGCAAGAAGAAGGTTTGGGAAAATCGGGAGAAACATATTTGGTTGGTTCTGATTATGGAATGCGTAGCAACTCTCGCTTTCTGCTCGAAGAACCAGAAGCCTATTTTAAAGCTATAGAAGCAGAAGGACTTTCTCAAGATAAAATCTCTTTTATTAAAAAATTTAATAGTTCGATTTTAAATCAAGAAGTAGACACAGAAGCCATCAAGAAAGCTTTAGACAATCAAACAGGTTTTGAACTCTCCGATGATTATCGTGGGGTAGAAACTCTAAATGCTTATCGCCCCCTAGAACTAGACGATCTTAACTGGGTGATTAATGCCCAAATTGATACTCAAGAAGCCTTTGCACCAACTAAAGCTTTCCAACGTCAAGTATTGCTGGCAACTTCAATCATTGTCCTCTTAGTGACTTTAATTGCCTCGATACTTTCTTATTTCTTTATTCGACCAATTCGTGCTTTGATTGATGGTTTTCGTCAAGTGGGAAAAGGGGATACTACGGTAAAAGTTAAAGTAAAATCCCAAGATGAATTTCGCGAACTAGCTACTTCTTTTAACGAGATGGTAGATAACTTAGATCGGCAAAAAAAACTGATTCAAGAAAAAAATGAAGAAAACGAAGAACTATTACTCAGTATACTGCCCGAACCAGTAGCAGAGAGAGTTAAAAAAGGTGAAGACAGTATTAGCGACAGTTTTTCTAATGTTACGGTGCTTTTTGCCGATTTAGGAGGCTTTATCGAACTATCTGAAAGTCTTCCCGCTAGTAAAACTGTCAGTTTGCTCAATGATTTAGTCATGGCATTCGATGATGCAGCCGAGAAATATGGAGTAGAAAAACATAAAACCATCGGTAGTGGCTATATGGCTGTCTGTGGTTTGTCCGTTCCTCGTTTGGATCACGCCAAGAGAACCATCGATTTTGCCAAAGAGATGTTGCGTATTCTGCGTCGTTTTAATCGCGAAAAAAATACCGATCTCAAGCTACGTATCGGAATAAATTCAGGTTCGGTAGTGGCTGGTATTGTGGGTAAAGACAAATTTATTTACGATCTGTGGGGCGACACGGTTAATGTTGCCAATCGCTTGCAATCTCATGGAGAATGGAACACCATTCAGGTTTCCCAAAGCGTACACAATCGTATTGCCGAATTTATTGAAGATTTTGAACCAGTCGAAGATATAGAAATGTCTGGTACAGAAAAATTCCCCGTCTGGTCTACCAAACCCTATTAACTATCAAAATATATCGCTCGATCTATGCAGAATTCTTTTTGGCAGCAGGATTGGTTCGTTTGGGGAGCAATTCTAATTATCGGTTTTCCCCTGATGACCTTGTATTTGGGAGAAATTATTTATCGAGTTAAAAACAAAGATAAATTACTGACCGCTACTTTGCAAATCGTCCGTAATTTAATTTTTCCCAGCTTGGCTTTGTTTATTTTGTTAAACAAAATTGTCGGGCTCAATCAAGATACAACCCCACTACGGATCGTACAAACTGGCTTGTGGCTATTTACCCTACATGGTTCTTTGACAGTAATTAACGGGTTGCTATTTGACGGCGCAAAAAGTGGCAGTTGGCAAGCCAATGTTCCCCGTCTATTTCGCGATTTAAGTCGAGTATTTTTAATTCTTTGCGGCATAGCGATCGTTCTCTCTGTGGTTTGGGGTACAGATCTGGGGGGACTGTTTGCGGCTTTGGGGGTAGGTTCGATTGTTATTGGTTTGGCACTGCAAGATACTTTGGGTAACTTGTTCTCTGGAGTTGCTTTGCTGTTCGAGCGTCCTTTCACTGAAGGGGATTGGATTGAAGTAGACAGCATTAAAGGTAAGGTGATTGAAATTAACTGGCGTTCGGTTCATATTTTGACTAGAGAACTAGAAATGTTAATTATCCCCAATGCAGTATTAGCTGGGGCGACTATTCGTAACTATCGCCGTCCTCAGAAACTTCACGTCGAACCAGTGGATCTGGGCTTTTCTTATGACGATCCTCCTAATAAAGTCAAACGAGTTATGAAAGAAACTGCTTTGGCAACTAAAGGAGTATTAGATAAACCAGAACCAGTCATCCAGACTATTTCCTACGATGACTCTTCCATTGGCTATCGCGTACGCTTATTTTTAGCTGACTACGATAAAGTGCCAATTATCAGGGATGAATTTATGACTCGCGTTTGGTATGCTGCCGAACGTAATGGCTTAAATATTCCTTTTCCCATTCGCACTCTCTATCACAATCCACCTAGTAAAATTAACTCTGCCGAAATAGTCGAGGGCTACTTAGAGCATTTACATAGTTTTCCTACTTTTGCTAGTGCAGAACGCGAAACTTTATCAGATTTAGCCCATGCTGCTAGTGAAATGGCTTTTGGTGTAGGAGAAAAAGCAATCTTACAAGGAAATCATACTGAAGAGCTTTATGTAATTGTCAGGGGTGAGGCAGCAGTTGGGATAAAACCAGAAAACTCTTTAAGAGAAATCGAAGTTGCTAGATTAGCCCCAGGGGATTTTTTCGGAGAATCGGCACTTTCGGGTAAAAATATTAGTCCCGTAACGGTAACAGCTTTATCGGATTTGGAAGTATTAATCTTACCCCTCGAAACCGTGCAAGTTGCTCTGGAACAATGTACTCGCTTGAGACAAGAAATAGGTATGGTAATGGAAACTCGCCGCAAAGCGATCGCTCTAACTCAAAAAGCCCGTATGAGAAATTCTAGTAATGGACACAGGTGATTATGATTGAATGATTTCTTCCCTGAGAGTACCATCGGCTTCGATCCAAATTAACTTTTCGATCCGACAAGTTTTGGCGTATTGTTTGATGGCTGCCTCAGAACGTTCTCCCAAATCGATTTCTATTTTGGCGGATTCGTTTTCACTTCTCAATTGACGAGCAACTTTA
>NZ_JBZNBU010000248.1:0-17681 GCF_058530065.1 Waterburya sp.
AAAATTTTAAGTATAGTCATTCCTAATAAGAACCATACGAAAATATGTACTAATTATTGCTCCCTAATCCCTAACCCCTAATCCCTAATCCCCCGAACAAATTACTGAGATAGTACGGAAATTAATTAGAACGACTATAGTGAGCTTTGACCAATTGATTTCGGGCTGATTTTGGCAATAGCAGCGAGGAAATTAGCGATCTGCGTTCAATAATCTACTAATAGAATGCCTGGCGAGGGATCTCAGATGTTCTCTGACCAGATATACAAAATAAAGAGGATTTAAAATAATGAATCAAACAAAACACCAAGGTAAGGTTGCCGTAATCACTGGTGCATCCTCGGGCATGGGACAAGAATATGCCGTGCGTTTAGCAAGTGAAGGAGCGCAATTGGTTTTGGTATCGAGACATCCAGCTACAGAGACTAAAACAATGGTAGAAGCTGCTGGCAGCAAAGCGATAGCCCAAGCTTGCGATGTTACCTCCCCCGAAGATGTTAAGGCATTAGGAGAAACTGTAAAATCTGAGTTGGGACGCTGCGATATTTTGATTAATAATGCAGGTATTTATCCTTTTCAATCTTTTCAAGAAATGGAGTACCAAGACTGGCGGAAAATATTCTCGGTTAATCTGGATGCTGTTTTTTTGACCTGTAAAGCTTTTGTGCCAATAATGGAGCAAAACAATTGGGGACGAATTATCAACGTCTCTTCCAACGTTTGTTGGGCAGTATCACCAAATGTCACTCACTATACCGCAGCTAAAATGGGAGTCATTGGCTTGACTCGCGCTTTAGCTTCAGAAGTAGCGGATGCAGGTATTACCGTTAATGCGATCGCTCCTGGTTTAGTCCGTACTGGTACAACCGAAAAAGGCATACCACCACAGATGTTTGATATGGTAAAACAAATGCAGGCAATTCATCGCACCGCCGAACCAAATGATATGGCAGGAATCGTTTCCTTCCTAGCTTCTGAAGATGCTCGTTTTCTCACGGCTCAAACTATTATTGCTGATGGCGGTATGACCCGAATATAGTCGTGATCCTAAATTCTGTTTAGATACTTTAAAACTACAATAATGGGCGATCGCGTTTGAGTAGAACACTCGCTACTACAATACCAATCATTGCTAGCAATGCCATGGGATAAAAGGCATAAATATAGCTGCCAAACCAATCTCGAATTTGTCCTGTAGCCATAGTGCCGAGTAATGCACCTACACCATAAGCGGTAAATACCAACCCGTAAGTTTGAGCGTAGCGATCGGGGTTGAAGAATTTTAGGGTAGTAGTAGGCGCGATCGCCAGCCAGCCTCCCAAACAAAACCAAAATAGGCAAAAAGAAACCAAATAAGTAGCAACTTGTCCTTCTTGGGCGTTTAACATCAAGATACAAGCAATCAAGATTATGGTGTAGGAAGCGATCGCCACATAATGAGGTTTGAAGCGATCGCTCAACCAACCAAACAAAGGACGACTAAGACCATTGAACAGGGCAAACAGGGAAACGCTGCTGGCTGCCAATTTGGGATTAATATTAATAATTTCTTGTCCTACGGAACTAGAGATCCCGATCGCACTCAAACCTACTAGAGTACCGATAGCATAGCAAATCCACAATCCGTAGAAAGAGCGACTTTTTAAGGGTTTAGGGGGATAGTTAAAAGTTTGATTATTTTGTGCTTCAGTAGTTAAATTATTTTGGGGATGCCAATCAGTCGGAGGCATTTTCAGGACGATCGCGATCGACAAAATAATAGCAGTAAAAGCAATACCTAAAATTCTTAGAGTAGGTTTAACTGAATAAATATCGATTAAGCTATTAGCCAAAGGAGCGGTTATCAAAGGAGAAAGCCCAAAACCAATAATTGTCAATCCCACAGCCAATCCTTTTTTATCGGGAAACCATTTTGCCACTACCGCCATTGGTACGCCATAAACAATCCCCACTCCAGTACCAGCAATGAACCCATAGGTGAAGGTCATCATCTCAATACTATTGGCGAAACTAGAAAGAATATATCCCGTACCAACAAACATACCACCGATAGTAGTGGTGGTGCGAGTGCCAAGGCGAGGAATATAAAAACCCGCGATCGGCATGAGGGCAGCATAAAAAACCAGTGCTACTGTGTAGGGTAAAAGACTTTGAGTTGCACCAATATTAAATTCACTTTCTATGGTATTTCTAAAGACACTCCAGGAATAAACGCTACCTAGGCAAAGTAAGACGGTCATTCCCAAAGGAATTAGTAACCATCGCCCTTTTTCTGCTGGTAAGCCAAATATGTCGGTATTTTTTAATTGTGAATGGAGCATAATTGATGTCACTATAGGTGGATATACTACCCATTACCCATTTGTGACAAGTTAACGCTTCGTACCGTTGGTCAATCGCTTTTAGATAGTGGGTAGTAAGTAGTAGGTAGTAGGTAGAGTAATGACTTTATTGAAACTTACCTAAAAAGGATAATTTAGAGGCTACGGAAATTAATTGAAACGACTGCCGCGCTTTCGGTCGCTTTGGAACTGTGCCATTTCTCTGTCTTTAGCAGCTAACTACTGTAGAGGCGAATTACCCTAGAGGGTGTAACATTCGCCCCTACTAACCATTAATCAATAATGACTAATAAAAAAACAATCAGTGATTAACAGTTATCAAGATTCCAAGTCCAGTTAACCATTTCTGGGCGATCCATACCTTGCTCGTGAGCGTAGGCTAGATTCTCGATGATTTGATCTCTCATGCGTTCTCTGACATAAGCAGCACGAGAACCCAAACTAGGAACGCGATCGATCACATCAATCACTAGGTTAAAGCGATCGATTTGGTTGAGGATAGCTAGTTCCAAAGGAGTATTGATATTACCCTGTTCTTTGTAACCGCGAACGTGAATCCGTTCTTGATTGGTACGACGGTAAGCTAGTTTGTGAATCAGCCAAGGATAGCCGTGGAAGTTAAAGATTACGGGTTTGTCGCTGGTAAATAAAGTGTCAAACTCTTTATTGGATAAACCGTGGGGATGTTCGGTTTCTGTTTGCAGTTTGTACAGATCCACCACGTTGATAAAGCGTACTTTAAGTTCGGGGAATTCTTCTCTCAAAATTGCAGTAGCAGCCAAAGATTCCATGGTGGGAATATCCCCACAGCAAGCCATAATCACATCTGGCTCGTCGGGTTCTTTGCCACAGTCGTCATTACTCGCCCATTCCCAGATGCCAATACCTTTGGTGCAATGTTTAATTGCTTCATCCATAGTTAGGTATTGCAAGTGTTTTTGTTTGTCCGAGACGATTACGTTGACATAATCCGTACTGCGCAAACAGTGATCTGCCACAGATAATAAGCAGTTAGCATCAGGGGGGAAATAAATGCGGGTAACGTCAGTACTTTTATTAGTTACCAAATCCACAAACCCAGGATCTTGGTGGGAAAAACCATTGTGGTCTTGTCGCCATACCAAAGAGGACAGCATGATATTAAGAGAAGAAACGGGAGCGCGCCAGGAAACATGATTTTTACAAATATCTAACCATTTGGCGTGTTGGTTAAACATCGAATCAATCACGTGGACAAAAGCCTCATAAGTGTGGAAGAAACCATGTCTGCCAGTCAGTAAGTAAGTTTCCAGCCAGCCTTCTAGGGTATGTTCGCTCAACATCTCCATTACCCGACCGTCGGGAGCAAGTTGCGACCCATCTTCATCTTCGGGTAAGTAATCTGCCAGCCAAGTTTTTTTAGTTACTTCATAAATAGCGGTCAGACGGTTAGAAGCTGTTTCATCGGGGCCAAATACGCGGAAATTGGTCATGTTATTGCGCATTACATCCCGCAAGAATTGACCCAATACTCCAGTATTTTCTACCTGTACCTTACCAGGCTTGTCCATCTGAACTTCATAGTCGCGGAAATCGGGCATTTTAAGCTCTTTACGAAGTACCCCTCCATTGGCAGCAGGGTTGGCACTCATGCGAAAAGTACCAGTAGGAGCGAGGTCTTTGAGTTCGGGAATTAAAGTACCGTTTTCATCAAACAATTCTTCTGGCTTATAACTCTTCATCCACTCTTCAAGGAGTTTGACGTGTTCGGGGTTAGAGTGCATCGATCCCATTGGAACTTGGTGCGATCTCCAGAATCCTTCTACCTTATGTCCGTCTACATCTTTAGGCCCAGTCCAGCCTTTAGGAGTACGCAAGACAATCATCGGCCAACGAGGACGAAAGGCTTTGTTTTGACTGCGAGCTTCTTGCTGAATTTCCCGAATTTTTAAGACGCATTCTTCCATGACTGCAGCCATTTCTTTGTGCATCAGTTCGGGGTCAGAACCTTCAACAAAATAAGGCGTATAACCATAACCGACAAATAGGCTTTCTAATTCTTCGTGGCTGATACGAGAAAGTAAAGTAGGGTTAGCAATCTTGTAACCATTAAGGTTAAGAATTGGCAACACTGCTCCATCGCGGACTGGGTTGAGGAATTTATTGGAGTGCCAAGCGGTAGCTAGAGGACCTGTTTCTGCTTCCCCATCACCGACCACACAAGCAGCAATTAGATCGGGATTATCGTAAACCGCACCAAAGGCATGGGAAACGCTATAACCTAGTTCGCCCCCTTCATGGATCGATCCAGGAGTTTCAGGAGTACAGTGACTGCCAATATAGCCAGGAAAAGAAAATTGCTTGAAGAATTTTTGCATTCCCTCAGCGTCTTCGCTTTTGTCGGGATAAACTTCTGAATAAGTTCCTTCAAGATATACAGGCCCTAATACTCCAGGCGCGCCATGTCCTGGTCCTGCAATGTACAAAGCACTGAGGTCGTATTTTTTAATCAAGCGATTGAGGTGAACGTAAATAAAACTCAGGGCGGGAGACGAACCCCAGTGTCCTAGTAAACGCTGCTTGATATGTTCTGGTTTTAAAGGCTCTTTGAGTAAAGGATTATCCCGCAGGTAAATCATGCCAATGGCAAGATAATTACAAGCGCGCCAGTAAGCGTGTATTTTGCGGAGTTCTTCTGGTGATAGAACTGATTCAGATGGGATGTTCTGGGAAATTGGAGTAGAGACCATAGTATTGTTGGTGTGGAGAGTTTCTTCTTGGCAAATACAGCAATTTGTTACTCTAATTGCCGATTGTAAATCGCGAGTATTAACATCTTATTAATACTGACAAAAATTAAATTAGACAGCAACAATGGTTACTTTCAGCTAATTCAATTCCAATCTCAGATATATGTCTTTAGACACATTATTTAATAACACATTAAAGAAGATCTGGATGATAGTCCTCAAAGTTATTTTAGTGACATATTAAAGCTAATAACATCTTTCGCTTAAGCAAAAAAATCTTAATATTCTCGTTATATTTTTTGTCTTTTGAGAGAAAATAGAATTTTTGTGTTTACTTTTTATAGCAAAGTTTTTGCCCAATCAACTTTTGACAGTTTCTTTAGAAAGACAGAATTCATCTCTGATTTCTACTAGATGAATTACTTCATCTACAGTAGATGCGGAGTTATTGAGAATATGAATGTATCTGAGCTTACGATTAATTTCACACAATTGAGAGTTCAAATCATCAACTATTTGGGGATCTTCGTTATACTCTAATCGACTGATTACTTGACCTTTCAAAACTTTATAGTAGGCTTGAAGATTCCGAAAGTAGGAATGTAAATTTCTAACCGTAGAAATAACTGAAGTGTCGTTTGTAGAGAAAACAGGTTTGTGACAATCCATAATTTTTTTTGATAAATGAAGTGCAGAACTATCTAATAATCAAATTACCATCTATTTATTTAATTAATGTTACTAATGCAACAATTAAACTATATTTTAAAAACTAGTTTTTTAATAAAATAATTCGTAAAATATCGAGATGTATGTTCCAAGGAAAAGGACTATCTTTTAATAATTGCCACTGCGCCTTAAAAACTTCTGCCTGTAGATGATAATCTTCGGGATCGTTAGCAGCTCGATTTATGGTGAGATATAAAGTCATACGATGTTGAGTTTCGCTAATTGTAGCTAACCAACAGGGAAAAGTATTAATCTTAATCTTATCGTTATCATTGGGAAAAACTAGTTGATGGGCGCGAATGCCTACATAAGCCAGAGATTCTGGGATTGATTCGATTACTTTTAGGGTGCAGTTCCAATCGATCGCTTTAATTTGGGTTGTAGATATTGCCACAGCGCGGGAGAAGTTTTTACATCCTGTTAGTTGGGCGGTTCTAAAATTGCCAGGGCGTTCAAAGATATCTTGTTTCGTGCCAGATGCGATCGCTTTTCCTTTGTCTACTACGAGTAAATTGGGACATACTCGATAGGCTTCTTCAAGGTTGTGGGTAATAAATAGAGTTGCTCCCTGATAGTTAATCAAATTATTTCTGAGCAATTTTTCTTGTTTATCTCGTAAATAAGTATCCAAAGCGGAAAATGGTTCGTCTAGAAGCATTATTCCTGGTTCGCTGGCTTTTGCTCTAGCTAATGCCACTCTTTGTTGTTGCCCTCCTGAAAGTTCTCTAGGATAGCGATCGCCCATTCCTGGCAGATCTACTGCAATTAATTGTCGTTCGATCTCTTGTTTGAGTTCTCGTGGAGATAACCTATTAGGCATACCAAAGGTAATATTTTCGGCAATAGTTAGATGGGGAAAGAGGGCATAATTTTGAAATAAGACACCACAGGCGCGATCGCGCGATGGTAAATTTATTCCTTTTTCTGAATCAAATAAAACCCGACCATTCAAAACGATTCGCCCTTTATCTGGAGTATCTAAACCCGCGATACAGCGCAAGATCAAGCTTTTACCCGCCCCCGAACCACCTAATAAACCCAATGGTGTTTGATCGGTATTAAACGCGACATTTAAGAAAAACCCTGGTAACTGTTTTTGGATATTGACAATTAATTCAATTTTGGTTTTGGGTACGGGATAATCAATTGACTTTTGCCGATCCTTAACTATCTTGCGCTCGACTAAAAAAGCAATAAACTTCCAAATTAAATCAAAAAGATCTCCCTTGCGCCTCTGCCCCCTGCCTTTTCCGCTCTCCGTTTCATAATTAACCACCGTAATTACCCCCAGGGAAATTGCCAGCATGATAACTACTAGCAACAATGCCCGATCCATCTCGCCGCCTTCGGCTGCAAAGAAAATGGCAATGGGGATAGTTTCAGTTTTACCAGGGATCGAACCTGCTAACATCAAGGTTGCCCCAAATTCCCCCAAAGCACGAGCAAAAGAAAGTAAAGTACCAGCAATCAACCCAGGTTTGGCTAAGGGCAGCATAATCTGCCAAAAAATGCGATTTTCTGTTGCCCCTAAAGTTCTGGCACAGGCAAATAAATTAGCATCGATTTGTTTAAATGCGGACAATGCCGTCTTATACATCAGGGGAAAAGCGACTACCGTGGAAGCGATAACGGTAGCATACCAAGAGAAAATTACCGTAACGCCAAAAGAGTCTAAGATTTGACCGATAAAGCCATTTCTGCCAAACAATAATAGTAATAAAAATCCCACCACTGTAGGCGGGAGTACCAAAGGGGCAGTTAATAAACCTTCAATCAAGCCCTTAGATTTCCCTCGATAGCTCAACATCCACCGCGCTGCCAAAATGCCCAGGAAAAAAGTAATCACTGTAGCAGTAGTGGCAGTTTTGAGGGATATCCAAATGGGGGTTAAGTCGGTCATTTTTGGTAGGGGGCGGTTCGCCCTAAAGGACTAGCTTCGCGTCGCGAACCGCCCGTACAATTTTGGGTAAATTTATTTCCGTGCCACAATATGAAAGATGTGCCAGTCTCGATCTTCTCCTAGAGGGGTTTGTCCTGGGTGTTCTCCTTCTTCTAAGAGTTCGATCGCATAAGGCTGTAGTAGAGTTTCCACTTGCGATCGCGTAAAAGTATTAATTAATTCATTACCACTCCAAGAATCGCGATCGCCAAATAAATGTCCGCTAAATCTGCCACCATTAGCTAAAGAATTAAATATCTTGTTCCATAAGCTAGGGAAAGCTGCGGGATCGCAAAACGGCAGACAAAAGCTAGCATTGATTAAATCTACTGTTTCGGGAAGTTCTAATTCTTCAAAACTTACTATTTCGGTAGTTAACTGTAGACTATTAATATTCGGACGAGCTAGTAAACGAGTAATGGCATCGGGTTCGCGATCGATTGCTAATACCGACCAATTCTGTCTCAAGATTTCTATGGTATCTCTACCATCTCCACAACCGAGATCCACCGCTATACCTGGTTTATCAAAAGCTGCTAGGGCAGTTAAAATCGTTTTCCGTGGTGGACGATTGGCTACCGCATCATAATAAGCATTCCAATCTCTTTTACTAGTTAATTGTTCATTACTCATTACTTATTACTCATTACTTATTACTTATTACTTATTACTCATTACTTATTACTTATTGTTAAAAACCCATACTCTTTAAATACCGCCCGTGTTTCTGGATTGGTTAAAAACTCTATTAATTCGATCGCAGGCTTAGGACGAGTGCTATCTTTCATGGCGGCAATGGGATAAATTACGGGAGAATGGCTGGTTTCAGGGGCGATCGCTACTATTTCGACATTATCGGCAACTTGGGCATCGGTGCGATAAACAATTCCCGCATCTACATTACCTGTAGCTACATAATTAACAATTTGACGTACATCTTTGGCATAAATAGCCCGATCGTTAACGGGATCGGCAATTCCCAAAGAATTGAGTACTTCTTGAGCATATTTGCCCGCAGGAACGCTACTTGGTTCTCCCAAAGCAATTTTATCGATTTGCTGAGTAGTTAGATCTTTAAAATCCTTCAGCTTAGGTTGATTTTTATTATTGTTGGTTGGTGTAATTAAAACTATTTGGTTGGTCAATAAGTCTTGGCGAGTTTCTGTGAGTAATAAATCCTGTTTTTCCAAGTCGTCCATCTTATTTTTAGCAGCAGAAATAAAAACATCTACAGGCGCACCTTGCTCAATTTGACGCTGTAATGAGCCAGAAGAAGCAAAATTGTAGATTATTTCCGTTCCAGGATAATTTTGTTCGTATATGGGTTTAATTTCTTCCATTACGGTTTTTAAGCTAGCTGCTGCGGAGACAATTAGCTGAGTTGATGGGGTAGCTTGGCTGGGATTTTCTAGTTTGAGATCGGCAAGGCGATCGCATCCCACCACTAAGAATAATGACAAGACACTAAGAGTTAGAAATCCCAGAATTTTTTTAGAATTTATCATCATTTTTTTTGTCTTTTATCCTTTGCATAAACAACCAACAACTCATGACTAATAACTAATAACTAATAACTAACTATTAATGACTAACCACCCTAACCTTTATCGAATTAGCAATATCCTTGTCAATGGCAATTCGCGTTCGCCCTACTCTAATTGCAAAAGAGGGAAATCTTTGTTCGAGAGTAATTTGCATCCCCGTATGCACCCCCATTGCCAATAATTTTTTGACAATTTTTTCGTCTTTATTTCTAATGGCAGCGATCGTACCTTGGGTTTTTGTTCCCAAACGGTCTAGGGGGCAGTAGTGGACGGAAAAACCTTGAGAAACCATTTTAAAAACTAAGCTCCATAATAGTTAGTAATTGATTGAGTAGATAGCCCAAAGAAAAGGCAAATAACACCACAAAACTGGCGATCGCGATCGTATGTTTGACTCCTCGTTCTTTAAACATAAATTGCAGTTGTGCCACGCAGGGGATAAATAAAGTGAGGGTTACCGCTGCCACAACTAATTGTTGTCCCGTTAAAATGCCCGAAGAATGTAAGTCAAACATTCCTGCTGCGCCGTAGTCGCGACGGAAAAAACCATATAAAAAGGTCGGTGCTGCTGCTGCTGGCAATCCCAACCACACCATCACTGGTTCTAATCCCCTAACAATCAAGTCAAATAACCCTGTCAGCTTGCCCAACCAAATTAAGACTGAAGCAAAGATAAACAAGGGCATAATTTCCCAGAAATACCATTTAAGACGCACGTAGGTTTTGGTTAATATGGCTGGGATGCGGGGTAGCCTCAAAGGAGGTATTTCCATATAAAAGCAGGAAGACTCCCCAGGAATTATTTTCCCTGCCAAAAAGCCAATACTGAGGAAAATTCCCATCATTACCGTAGCCCAAATAAACAATGCCGCAGGTTCTTGGGAAAGTAAAGCTAAAATCACCCCTAACTGTGCCGAACAGGGAATAGTTAAAGCCAATAAAAATGTGGCAATAATCCGTTCTCGTTTGCTTTCTAAAGTGCGGGTAACTAAAGTCGCCATCGTACCGCAACCTAACCCTAAGATTAAGGGAATGACCGCTCGCCCTGACAGTCCAATGGTTTTAAATAAGCGATCCAGCAAAAAAGATAGACGGGGTAAATAACCGCTATCTTCCAGTAAGGAAAACATTAAAAAGAAGGTGGTGACGATAGGTAAGACAATTGCCACTGCATAACGAATTCCTAAAGTAATAATGCCATAGTCGTTAGCCAATAAATCTTGGATAACTTGCCAGGGAAAGATATTCGCCACGATGGTATTAACCAGCGGATTAATTTGAGACTCAAAAAATCCTTCGATCCCATCAACTAAAGTTCCCCCAGCAAATACCCCGACAAACTGATAAACCCCAAAATAAAGAATTAAAAGTAATATCGGAATACCTGTGATGGGGTGAACCATTAAATTATGCAGCCATTCATCTTCAACTATTGGTCTTTGACGTAGGTTTACCGTCGCATCGCGATCGATCTCCATCGCAGCTTGATGGCGAGCTTGGGAGATCGCATAAGTCAAGGATTCGGTCATACTTGCCTGAGTTTCGGCAATAATGCGTTCTATCTCAGGAAAATAAGACTGTTGCTGTAGTTGCGATCGCATCCTGGAATCTTGTTGCAATAACAATAGAGCGATACTGCGTCGCGAAATCAGATCCTGCCATCGTTCGTCGAGTAATAATTCAATGCGACTAATGGCAGCTTCAATGGGTGAGGGATAGAGAATTTGAGGGGACATAATCTGCTACCTGGGCAATTAATTTTTTCAGTCCTACTTTTTGCGCTGTTGCCATAGCAACCACAGGAATATTAAGACGATGGGACAATTGATTTTCATTAATCCAAATCCCCAATTTTTCTGCCTCATCAATCATGTTGACTACTAGCAGTACGGGTAATTTAGTTTCAATTAATTGCAAAGTTAGATTTAGCATTCTGCTTAAGTGTTTGGCATCAACCACATGAATTACTAAATCTACTGGTTCGTCAGTAATTAAATTTCTAGCAACACTTTCTTCTTCCGTAATGGGAATTAAAGAATACATTCCAGGGGTATCTAAAAAAGTAATTTTCTTACCTGCTATTACTCGATATCCACGAGCTACTTCTACTGTTGTACCAGGATAGTTGGCAACGGTCGCATAAGTACCAGTTAATAGGTTGAATAATAAACTTTTACCTACATTAGGAGAACCAACTAAAGCCACTGTAGCTTGAGAGCTAATTACATGGTTTTTTTTAGTTTTATTAGAGCCGAAACTCAATAAATTCCAGGATTTTTTTTTACTTTTTGGATGACAACTTTCTCGACAACCGTGACAATCCATTTTTCTTATTCATTTACTATATTTATAATATTTGAAATATTATTTTTTTGTCCGTAAATCTAGATACAAAATACTCTTATAAATCTTTCGTAAATAATTACTAACTATTCATTATTCATTAGTCAAATCACCTCAAGCTATTATGAAGGGGAAAAACTTTATGCCCAATAATAAAAAAGATTGCACCTAATCCAGCCTTGACTAAAGGTGGAGTTAAAATAAAAATGCAAAATAAAGCTAACATTCCCGATAGCCAAGCCATTAACTTATGAATTTCATCGCGGTCGTGAATGCTCAGCAAAATAATTCCCATAATTGTTGATAATACCAATAAATAAAGAAACATTTTATTACCTCTTAAATTATTAATTATTAATTATTTATCCTTCGCTTGCCAGCCAACATAATTCTAACCAAAAGCGAAAGTCTTGCTGTCTAATCTTGGAATAGGGATCTTTGATTAAATTATTGACATTAATAAAAATCACTTCAACTAGTCCCATATTTTCTGCTGCATCGTGTAATATGTTTTGTTGAGCTAATAAAGGTTTGCCGATGCGATCGGGATAATAAATACCCAAATAATAATGAATTTCTTTAGAACGACTACTATTTAAAGTTAGAATTTTTACCAGACATTGATTTAATAATCGGCTTGCTACGGGATAATAATTATTAATTATTCTTAGGTATTCTTTAGCTAATTGTTCGCGACTAATCATGATAGTTTGAAGTTAATAGTTGGTAGTTAGTTTCGTCAAGTGACACTATCCTAGGGTATAGCTTTGCTACAAATATAGTTGGGGGTTTAAAGGGTGATAGTTGTCAAAACTTATACTTATCTACTTTCTACTTTTATCGTCAAACACATCACTTTAATACAAGGTTTTATGAGTTGCCGACATTTATTATTAAATATCTCTACTTTTGATTTACAACTATCATGCTCAATATCTATTGGTTTAGTTATAGTTCCTGGGATAGGACAAAAATCATCTATTTGAGGACAAAACTGGGGTGGATACTCGATAACTTTAACTGTTCGTCGATTTTTTTTATCTAAGGCTGAATCTTGAGCAAAAATGAATTCGCTATAGTCAGCGATGTTATCTAATCCGATAAGATTTAGCCAAATTTCAGCAGCTAACCAAATCCCAGTTTTGTAAATAACTAGTTTCCAGGTTTTTTTGTTGTTAGTCATCGTTTTTTTGTTCTTGGTTTTTTGTACCACAAGGGGATAACATCCTTTGTATTCTGTCCTTCGTTGTTGTTCATAGTTAATAACTAATTACCAACGACTAATGACTAACGACTAACAACTAATGACAACCTAAACCAAATATGCCTCTTGATGAGTTTTGATCGTGCAATCAGATTTAGGATATGCTACACAAAGCAATACGTATCCTTTCTCAATTTGATTGTCATCTAAAAAACTTTGATCTTCTTGATCTACTTCTCCTTCCACAATTCTGCCAACGCAACTGGAACAAGCCCCAGAACGACAAGAGGAAGGTAACTCTAGATCTTGTTCCTCAGCTGCATCAAGAATATACTCATCTTCAGGAACTTCAATAGTGACATCAACTTCAGGGGGTTTTTTACGTTTGCCTTTAATCAGACGAACTTTGTATGTAGTACCCATAATTTTTCTCCTCTTGAATAATTAACGATTAATGAGCAATGACTAACTACAAGGCACAGCTTCAGGAGTTCCTTCTTCGACAGAGAAAGACTTACCGCAGCCACAACCACCAGTAGCATTAGGATTTTCAAAAGTAAAACCAGCTTGAGTTAAACTTTCGACAAAATCAACGATAATGCCATTTAAGAAAGGTGCGCTTTTGCGATCTAAATAGATATTGATTCTGTCTTGTTCAAAGACCAGATCGTCTGCTTCAGGGCGATCGACTATATCTAACGCGTATTCAAACCCACTACAGCCACCATCGACTGCTGCAAAGCGAACACCTTTTTGAGTGGTAGTTTCATTCCCCGCACGGATAAAAGTACGAAGTCTGAAGGCTGCTTTTTCAGTTAAGGTTATGGACATAGTTTTTCTCCTGTTTGGTTAGTTGTTGGTGGTTAGTTGTTAGGGGAATAGGAAAATAGGGAAATATGGGGAGTTGGTAATTACTAACTGTTAACTATTAACTGTTAACTGCTAACTGTTCGCTACCTACTGCCTCCTGCCTCCTGCCTCCTGCCTTCTGACCGCATACTGGACAGTCAGGATCTTTGTATGTATGAAGCTTTTGAAACTCAACGTTAGCTAAATCCATATTGAGTAACTGCCCTAAAAGAGGTTTACCCAATCCTGTAATTAGCTTGATCGCCTCCAAGGCACTCAGACAGGCGAGAGTGCCAGAAACTGCACCGAGTACCCCAAAGGCTCGGCGATCCCAGTCAGGTTTTTCAGGAAATAGACAAGAAAGACAGGGGGTTTTACCAGGGACAATTGTGGTTAGATATGCCTCCATGCTGTTCATGGCAGCTTCTACCATCGGCTTGTTCCAGCGCACGCAGGCAGCATTAAGTAAATCCCGTTCGGGAAAATTGTGGGCGCAACTGAGAGCAATATCAGTACGTTGTACTAAAGCATCGACGTTTTCTGGGTTAATGTATTCGGCGATCGCTTCAACCTCGACATCGGGATTAATCTGTTGCAGAGTTTCCTTGGCTTTAGTAACCCTAGGCTTACCTACCCAGTTATCCGTCATCAAAATCTGACGGTTCATATCGTCAAGACGCAATCCGCCACCGCGAACTAGAATCAACTTGCCAATGCCAGCAACCGCTAGGTAAAGAGCTACAGTGCCACCTAAACCACCGACTCCAGAAACCAAAGCAGTAGTATTTTTCAAGGCTTGTTGTCCCTCTTCTCCCAGATCGGGCAGTTGGATTTGTCGGCTATAGCGTTCTAGTTCTTTTGGTGTCAACATAATTGTCCTCTATTGTTTTTTGTCATTGGCTGACAATTATTTTCCTTCTGCTTTTTGCTCAAGTTCTTCTAAAGAAACAAAGTTTTTCGGTTTGCTTTGGAATACTTTAAATAACTTGGTTTCCAAAGGACTAGAGGTTAAGAAAACTTGATAAGCTTCTTCTAAAGCCAAGCCATATTTTTCGAGAATCTCTGCTTCACTAACACCAGGGAAAGCAGCATCTACTTCCTTAATCAAGCCAGAAAACTTTTTTAAAATATGGAGACGATTAATATTTACAAAATCGCGATCATATTCGATATCAAAAAATTGTAAATAATCCTCTGCATCGGTCAGGCTTTTGAATGTTGTCAAAGTTTTTGGTGTAGTTTCAGTTATGGTCATTTTTGCGCTCCTTTAATAATTTTGCTCAAAATTTTAGATTAATTAGAATTAGTTTGAGACAACTGTGCTTCCCAAGTTTTTAGTTGCTGTTTGAGTTCAGTTAGTTGACGAAAGATTTCGTAAGTTTTGGTTGCTTCCTCAATTAATGTTTCATAGTCAGTCGGCAAACCTTCAGCAAGATCGTGGAGATCCATTTTCATTTGACCCGCCTTACTGTTAAGCCGTCTGACTCTTTTTTTTAATTCGGCAACAGCTTCGGGGGTTGGGGTAGTGATAGTAGTTTGAACCATTGGTGTTAGTGAGTAATAGTTAGTAGGTAATGGTTATTATCCATTCGCAGCATCGGGAAACTGCTCGATCGCTTTAATACCGGAAGCAACCAGTCTTTCACCTTGAGCAGCTAGTTTTTTCAGGTTTGGATAGCCAAAGCGTTGAGCATCCCGTAAAGTACGAGATAAAACAATTAGTTTTCCCGTCCAGACAATCGCCCAACCAAAGCCTTCGTGGGAAAGATCGGTAACAACTTGACAGAGTTTGCCTGTTTCTTTTTCGATACAAACTGCGATCGCTCGATAGAAACAGAGAATTCTTAATTGAGTAGCGGGGTCAACATCCCCTTCCACAGAAATTTTGCTTTTCTTTTCTTTGCTAACTACAAAATTGGCAATTACTAATTCATCTTTCCAAGTGCGATAAACACCATAACTATCTTGAGCGCGCACTTGTAGAACTAATTCTTTAAGAAAAGTACTTTCTTCAATAATGTTGGTAGTAGTTTCTGGGGTAGTTGTTGTAGTCATGATTGTTAGTGGTTAGTGGTTAGTGGTTAGTGGTTAGTAGGTAGTGGGTAATATTGAGTTACTACTTATTACTTATTACTTAGTGTTATTCTTCTTCATCATCAAAATCAAAACTTTTTTTCTGTCCTAAAGCTTTTCGTAACCAAGGGGGAGGATTACCCAATGTCTTGACCAAAATATCAAGAACATCGGTAATTTCATCGTCTTGATTTTCCGCTTTGAGGGGGGTAATATTATTCTTTAAAAGACGAGATGCAGCACTCCCTCCAATCGCTGAAACGTAAACAATCGTACAGTCGGCAACTGCTTTTACTTTGGGAACTAATTTATCTTCGTTACCATCTTCTTTGAGGTTTCCGCCAAACTCAACAGTGTTGAGGAAGTTATAACCATTGGCATCAACATCATAAACATCAACTTTTTTAGCCCAACCAAAGTGAGCATTGATATGAACATTATCTTGGGTAGCAAAAGCAACTTTCATGATTTTAGTTAGTGGTTAATGATTAGTAGTTAGCTAGCCATAACTTGTGTTGGCAAATAGTAAAAAACAAAAAATCAAAAATCTAAATAATAGCTAGCTTTAATAACAGCTTCATGGATACTTTTTTCTGCTGTTTCTATTAGTTCCTGTATAGAGAGGAATTTAAAGTTTTTGTAGCCAGAAATTAATGAATTTAAAACTAAAACTCCACCACAAAAAATAACAGCAGAACTAAATTCCCTATTTCGGAGATGAACATAAGTTTCTGTACTATGCCCTGTTTGTCGCTGAATATTATTGCCAATTGCTTGATAAAAAGCATTGTTTAAAAGCTGATGAACGGGATTCAGATTGAGATTTTTGGAGACTTCAGCATTGTGTTCCAAAGAAATAATTAGTTGTTTGAGTATCAATTCATCAGACCAGTCACGATATTTATTAAAAGTATCTGCTAGACGAATTTGACCAATCAATTCTTGGAGAAAAGGATGCTGTATATTACTTGTGGGTAGTGGTTTCTCTAGAGTTAAAACTTGATTCATTTTTCAGACTTCTCTGTTATTCAGCAACAATAGATGGCTAACGGCTAATTTCTAATGACCAATTTCAATAAAAATATTTCCGAGGTCGAATAAAAATTGCATTGTGCCTCGATAACCAATTAAGCAGCGAGAACCATTGCCAAGGCGATCGTAGATGGGATAGCCCATACGATATAGAGGTATATGCAGCTTGTCGGCAAGCCCTTTTCCCTGAGAATTGGTAATAATTAAATCTGAACCAGTAGCTAGATCTGCTAAATCTTCTAAATCTCCTATGGTTACATTATCAATTGGCAATTCTTGTAAGATAGGTGACTTGGTAGTAGTAACAGCAGCTTGAATTTCCACTCCCATTTCGGTCAGTAACCAACTAGTTTGATAGAGTAAATCTGGTTCAAGTGCCAGAGAAACTTTTTTACCGCCAAGATAGAAATGAGTATCTAAGATAGCATCCTGTAGCTGACGACGTTGACGCAAATATTTAGCAGGAATCTGGGGATTAAACTGCCAATCGCTATTGTTGTTTTTAAAATTAGCAAGTTGTGCCAACAGCCATAAAAACTTATCTACCGCTTCTAAACCTGCCAAGCGGGGTAAGATTTCATAATTAGTGTCAAATCTTTGCTGTAAAGTTGACGCAGCAGTACGCATACTTTCACCAATGGCAATGGTAAAAAGCGATCGCTCTAACTGCTGTAGTTGTTCTAGAGAAGTACCACCAGGGGTTTTACTGTTGTAATCATCATCCAGATGTCCGTCTACCGAACCAGATAAATCGGGGATAACTAGAGGGGTTAAACCAAATGCCTCGACTATTTCTTTAATTTCCTCCACATCTCCAGGTGCAAGCATCGATCCCGCTAGAATCGTTACCTGCTGTTGGGGCGATTCGCGAATCGCCCTTACCGATACGGGTTGACC
>NZ_JBZNBU010000249.1:0-5176 GCF_058530065.1 Waterburya sp.
CTATCGCTTCAATTTCTGAAGCCAAAACTACTCTAATGAAGATTGGCGAACAGGCAAACCGCAATCCCGCATTAGTTTATGTCAATTTTGCCCCCGAACAACTCAATGCCAACGCCCAAGAATCCTTCCTCAACTCAGAAAGCTGTCGTACTGCCGAATATCAAGCCTCCTTGGGCATCAAAGAGACAGATACAGCCCCCACCTTATGTATTGCTCCCCAACCGAGCGATCGCTTGGAAATACTAGTAATTACTAGTGCGGGAGAACCAATTTATCTACCCGTCGATGTTACCCGCGAAGAGGTGGAAAAACAAGCTAAAAAATTCTATCTTCAAGTTTCTCGACCTTCTGGCAGATATTATAAAGCCCCTGCCAAAAAACTTTATAAGTGGCTGATCGGTACGATTGAAGCAGACTTAAAAGAACGGGAAATCGATAATATCCTGTTTATTATGCCTCCCAAATTGCGATCGCTCCCCATTGCTGCCCTTTACGATGCCGAAACCGATCTTTTCTTGGCACAAAAAGACTTAAATGTCGGTTTTGCTCCCAGTCTCAACTTGATGAATACTGAATATCGCAACATCCAAGAATCTCCCGTATTAGCTTTTGGCGCGTCAGATTTTGAAGCTGAAGAAGAACAGGAAGCCTTACCCGCAGTGGAAATCGAACTACCCGCGATCGCACAATTGAGAGGTGGTAAATCGATTATGAATGAAAACTTTACCTTCGATAATCTTAAAACCAATCTAGACAACAATCGCCCTGCGATCGTTCACTTCTCTACCCATGCTGATTTTAATCCTCAAAACGTAGACGATATTTACATTCAACTCTACGATCGCAAGCTAACTCTGGGGGAATTAAGAGGACTCAAACTCAACGATCCCGTCGTCGATCTTTTAGTAATTTCCGCCTGTCGCTCTGCTTTTGGGGATACTGAAGCCGAACTTGGTTTTGGCGGTTTGGCAGTCAAAGCAGGAGTTAAAACCGCCATTGGTAGTCTTTGGTATGTAGGAGACACTAGTACTTCTGCCCTGATGAGCGAATTCTATCACCAATTAAAAACTGCCCCCACTAAAGCCGAGGCTCTACGCAAAGCCCAACAAGCAGTTTTAGAACAGCAAGTCAAAAATAACGCAGAAACTATAACTACTACTTGGGGCGATATATCCCTACCCGACAACCTTAGAAGCGAAGATAACCAAAATATAGATTGGTCTCATCCTTACTTCTGGGCTCCTTTCACTATGATTGGTAGTCCTTGGTAACAATTAACATGAAATACAAAAAAGAATGATACAAATTAGGGATTGGGGATTAGGGATTGGGGATTAGGGATTAGGGATTAGGGATTAGGGATTGGGTAATAGGTAGCTTCGCTTTTTGCGTTTAGTTATCACCCAGTCACCCAGTCACCCAGTCACCCAGAACGATAACCTAGACCATAAGAAAATTAATTAGAACGACTATAACCTATCACTGAGGGCGACTCCTCAGAGGGTTTCCAGCATCTCAATATCCTATAAAGCTTAATTAGGGATTAATTTAAAAGCTCTCAGCTTAAAGCTTTAAGAAGATAACCTGAAGGTATTCTTAAGCTTATGACTTTAGTTTGAAATCCCTTTCTAAGATAAATAAATAGAGTGTAGTAAATCTGAAGTAACACTATTGAATACGTCCGATTGTTTTTAATCGAGCAATCCCGCTCGAACTAAATTAACAACGATTTAAAACAATTTCAGCTTGCTTTGGACAAACTTGACTCTATACCAATAACCAGATTTTGAACCATGGAAGCATCCAAAATCTGGTTTTTGGTTGATTATCTAGCTTTTGTCTGCGATCGCCCTAGTACATGGTTTGAAAACGGACATAAGGCAGGAGATGCAGGATTCCTAAGGTTAATTTAATGGAAAATCAAGACAATAGTGTCGTTCCAAAATATAGTTTGGATAGAGATTGCCAAACTCTGTCCAGGCACGTATTACAGCAATTTTCAGATTTCTCCGCTCAAGCGCAAGATGTCAGTGCCATCATGAATCGAATCGCCCTGGCTGCTAAGTTGATCGGTCGTCGCTTGAGCAAAGCGGGTTTAATGGCTGGGGCTTTGGGATTTACTGGGGAAACCAACGTTCAAGGGGAATCCGTGAAAAAAATGGACATCTATGCTAATGATGTCTTTATATCGGTCTTCAAGCAAAGTGGCTTAGTTTGTCGCTTGGCTTCGGAAGAAATGGAAAAACCCTACTATATTCCCGAAAATTGTCCCATAGGACGCTATACTCTGCTTTACGATCCAATTGACGGTTCTTCTAATGTAGACATCAATCTCAATGTTGGTTCGATCTTTTCGTTACGCCAACAAGAAGGTGAGGATCTCGATGAAGAAGCTAAAGATTTACTAACAGATGGCGATCGCCAGATCGGAGCGGGTTATATTTTATATGGTCCATCTACTGTTTTAGTTTACACTTTGGGCAAGGGAGTGCATTCTTTTGTTCTAGATCCTAGTTTGGGAGAATTCATTTTAGCTGAAGAAAATATTACTATTCCCTCTCATGGCTCAGTATACAGTGCTAATGAAGGTAACTACTGGCAATGGGATGAATCGATTAGGGAATACATCCGCTATGTTCATCGTCACGAAGGATATACATCTCGCTATAGTGGCGCGTTAGTAGGAGATTTTCATAGAATCTTACTCCAAGGAGGTGTATTCCTCTATCCAGGTACGGTTAAAAATCCTGAAGGCAAGTTAAGGCTGTTGTATGAATCTGCACCCTTAGCTTTATTAGCCGAACAAGCAGGGGCAAAAGCTAGTACTGGTACGGAAAGACTATTGAGCGTCGTACCCGATAAACTACACTATCGTACTCCTTTGGTCATTGGTAGTACGGAAGATGTGGAATTAGTAGAGTCTTTCATCAAAGAAGAAGTACGTCGCAGTGGCGAAGCAGCCTTAGTTTAGTTGCGTGTAATTACAAGGAGAATTATTAATTATGTCTAACCCGATTGTAGAAATTAATAGTCAATACGGTCAAAGCATTTGGATGGATAATCTAAGTCGCGACATTATTGAATCTGGAGAACTAGAGCAATCGATTGGCGACAAAGGTATAAGAGGCATCACTTCCAACCCTGCTATCTTTGAAAAAGCGATCGCGGGGAATGAGATCTACGATAGTGCGATCGAAAACGGCATTAAGTCGAGTAAATCAGTTCAAGAAATTTACGAAGATTTAGTATTTACTGACATTCGTAACGCTTGCGATATCTTTATGCCCGTCTATGAAGAAACTGATGGCTTAGATGGCTATGTCAGCATTGAAGTTCCGCCAAACTTAGCCAAAGACACTGAAAGCACCATCAAAGAAGCTCGTCGTTACTATCAAACCATCGATCGCCCCAACTTGATGATCAAGATTCCTGGTACTCCTGAAGGATTGCCCGCAGTAGAACAGGCGATCGCCGATGGTATGAGTGTCAACGTGACTCTACTCTTTTCCGTTCAAAGCTACATCGATACGGCTTGGGCGTATATCAAAGGCTTGGAAAAACGCGCCGCAGCAGGAGAAGATATCAGCAAAATCGCCTCAGTAGCTAGTTTTTTCCTCAGTCGCATTGATAGCAATATCGACAGTCGCATCGATAGCAAGCTAAGTACTGCCGATGCTTCGGCTAAAGCCAAACTAGAGACGGTCAAAGGTAAAGTCGCGATCGCCAATGCTAAAATTGCTTACCAAAAATATAAAGAAATCTTTAGCGGTGATAGATGGGAAGCTTTGGTGGCTAAAGGCGCAAAAGTACAGCGTTTGTTATGGGCTAGTACTAGTACTAAAAATCCTGAATATAGCGACGTAATGTATGTAGACGAATTGGTGGGAGTAGATACCGTTAATACTCTACCTCCCAACACTATCGAAGCTTGCGTCGATCATTGCGATCCCGCCAATCGAATTGAAAGCGATCTAGAAACTGCCCAAAAAGTACTCGATACTCTCAAAGATGATGCTGTGGATATCGACCTCGATGCGGTAATGGACGAACTTCTAGAAGAAGGAATTGATAAGTTCATCAAACCTTTTGAATCATTGATGTCTTCCCTAGAATCTAAAGTCAAACAATTGGCAACGGTTTAGGAGACGGGAAAACTGGGAGACTGGGAGACTGGGAGAAGCTTCGCTTTTTTCCCTTTACCTTTTCCCTTTTCCCCTTAACCCTTTCCCCTTTCCCTGCCATCGATAGGAATAATTTTTAAATCATACCAGTAAATTAAAATATGGTTGCAATATTAGAAAATCCTCTAAGAGTTGGTTTACAGCAAGAGCGAACTGCCGATCCTGCAATTATTGTCATTTTCGGCGCATCGGGAGATTTGACTCAACGCAAGCTAATTCCCGCTATTTATCAGATTAAAAGAGAACGTCGTTTGCCTCCAGAGATGACTATTGTGGGGGTTGCCAGAAGAGATTGGACTCACGACTATTTTCGCCAGCATCTCAAAGAAGGTGTGGAAGAGTTTGGCAATGGTGTAGGTAACGAAGATCTCTGGTCGGATTTTGCCAATGGTATTTACTACTGTTCGGGCAATATGGACGAAGCAGCCAGCTACGAGAAATTAAAAACTTTCTTGGCAGAATTAGACGAAAAAAGAGGTACTAGAGGCAATCGCGTCTTTTATCTAGCAGTATCGCCTAAGTTCTTTAAACCCGCCCTCAAACAACTTGGTGCAGCAGGAATGCTAGACGATCCCGTCAAGCATCGCATTGTCATTGAAAAACCCTTTGGTAAAGACTTGAGTTCGGCAAAATCTTTAAACAGAGCCGTACAAAGGGTATGTAAAGAAGAGCAAGTATACCGCATCGATCATTATCTGGGAAAAGAAACCGTCCAAAACATTTTAGTATTCCGTTTTGGCAATGCTATTTTTGAACCCTTGTGGAATCGTCAGTTTGTCGATCACGTCCAGATTACTGTCGCCGAAACCGTGGGAGTAGAAGAAAGGGCGGGTTACTACGAAACCTCTGGGGCGTTACGGGATATGTTGCAAAATCATTTAATGCAGCTATTCGCCATCACTGCCATGGAACCACCTAACGCTTTGGATGCCGATAGCATTCGCAGCGAAAAAACTAAAGTTCTTCAAGCAACTCATGTAGCAACTAACCTAGAA
>NZ_JBZNBU010000250.1:0-4621 GCF_058530065.1 Waterburya sp.
ACAAAATTAGTCATACTAATAATGTAGGTTCGACAAATACCCTGTCCAAATTCTTGTTGCAACAATCGCAACATTTTAAAGGTTTCGATGGTTTCGCAGGTAGTCTCCGAAAAAGGCATTTCCGCAGGTATTAAAGGTCTACGGGTTTTCAACTCTCGAACCAACCAAGCAGTTTTTTCCTCTTCTGACAGTTCGTCGTAGGGTTTAGGCAACACCTGGAGATAGGAAGTAATTTCAGATATCGCATCGCTGTGGCGGGAAGAATCTTGACGAAAATCGAGTTCTACCAAGGTAAAACCATAGACCTCTGCCTGACAAATCAAATTATCTAATTCCCGACATTGCAGGCTAGTAGTAGCTAGGCTAGATTGCATTAGTTTCAATTCTGCGAGAAATTCTGCCCCAGAAACATAAATATTTTCGGTTTTAATTTCCGATCTGGCTTGTCTGCCCGCTACCGAAGATAAAACCCTGCTACGTTCGAGGGAATTTTGCAATCTTTTCTCGATATATGCCAGTTTCAAGCGATAGGGTTCTTGACGGTAGCGAATCGCCAATTCTTCATAAATTTCTGGCATTTGCAAGCGATCTTGCTCTAAAGAATCTAATAGTTCTGGACGAACGTCGCTCCAGTGCAGAGACAAACTTAATAATTCCCGCAAGCGTTCGATCGAGTGAAGATATTTTTCAATGACGATGCTTCTTTGGTAGCAAGCAGTTTCCCAGGTTACTTGAGGAGTCACAAAGGGGTTACCATCTCGATCCGAACCTACCCAAGAGCCAAAGTAACAGAAATTATGGGTAGGAGCGACCAAATTGGGAAAAGAAGCTTTTAAAGACTGTTTGAGACGATTTGCCAGTTGCGGTATTACATCAAACAGAACTTCTTGGAAGTAGTGGAGGGAATAATCTACTTCATCCAAAACTTTGGGTTTAAATTGATGCAGTTCGTCAGTACGCCACCAAAGACGAATTTCTTCTGTTAGTTGAGAGATGGCTTCATTAGCTTCCAAAGATTCGGGCAGTCCGATCTCTCGCATTACTTCTTCTGCCGCATCCAATTGTTCTAAAATGTGGGAAATACGACGCTGTTTTTTGCGGATTGTATGGCGAACGATTTCCGTAGGATGGGCGGTAAATACTAATCTGATGTCCAATTGTTCTAATAATCTTTGCAACATCAGAGGGGGCATATTAATTTCCTTGAGATAAGGAAAAAGCCAATGAAACAAGCCTGCGTTATTATTGCTGGAAATAGTTGGTTCGATCCAATTTTCTTCTAATTTTTCTAGCTTGGCATCTCGTTTTTGTGGTTTTTTATTTCCTCCTGAAGAACCATTACCATTACTGTTAGATTTAGATGTATTAGGGGCAACGTTAGTCACGCGACGAGATAGTTTTTGTTCCCTGCTTTCGTAATGTTGCTCGATTATATTAGTTAGTTGAAAATATAGGGCAAAGGCTCTGGCTGCTTGAATGGCATCGTTAAGAGTTAACTCTTCAATTAATTTGGGTACGGTCGATCGAGTTAATGAATCGGTTACTTGTCCCTCCGCAGAAGAAAGAGAACGCATTTCTTTGAGCAGATCTAACATTTCTTGACCGCATTCAGATCGCAGCACCGACTCCCATAAATCTTCTACTAATTTTTGCCGATGGCGTAGTAGTAAGTGAGAAGTAGAAAGTACACTCTTTTCTTCCCGATCCGCTCTCGAAGATTGAACAACCGAACTCATAAAAACCTCTGTGTGCCTTGTGTGTATCTTAGATTGAAAAATATTTTTCTAGAGTATGTCTAATTTATCAGAACCCCATATAAATAGGAACAAAAAGACTACATATTGCGATCGACTCAACATTTTTATTGCAACTAAAACTGGTTGGGATCGAAATCGGAAAAGTTGAGAATAGGCAAACGTTCCGAGCGAAAAATTTCTTCACTGGTCTTACCTAATTCTGTCATGAATTCCGTTACTAAATATATAAACAAAAGAGTCATGATAAACGGGCTAGTGGCAAGACTTAACCCCATGAAAGACAGAAAGCACGATGTATTGTTTGATTTCACGATCTGCTGTTAGATTTACTATTTATCTATTATTGTATGAATTTTGCCCTATATGGGGCAAAACTACTTTAATTTTTTTCCATCTGCTTATGGACGAAAATCCCCCACCTTCTGCCAAATCGAGAACATGGGGGAAATTAATTGAGTAAATTGAATCGGAATCGATCGCTTTAATTGATCGCCGCAATTTCAGGTGCGGTATGAGATTTCAGGGAATAGAAACTAGAAGGTGATGCTTTGGCTGTTTGTACCAAACTAGGTACGGAATTGCGCAGTCTGGCAGTTAATTGACTGATACTAGAGTCATAGATTTGCGTGACCAATTTGGGATACAAACCAATACCAATAATGGGAATTAACAAGCAAGCAATCACAAATACTTCTCTAGGTTCGGCATCGACTAGATTAGTATGATCTACTAATTCCTTGTTTTCAGGGCCATATAACATTTCTCGCAACATCGATAGCAAGTAGATAGGAGTTAAAATTACCCCAACAGCAGCCAAGAAGATAATCAAGACCTTAAAACTAGAATTGTAGGCATCGCTGGTAGCAAAACCAACAAATACCATTAATTCGGCGACAAAACCGCTCATTCCTGGCAAAGCTAAGGATGCAAAGGAACAAGTAGTCCACATGGCAAAAATCTTTTTCATCTTTTGACCCACACCGCCCATTTCATCGAGCATTAAAGTGTGGCTGCGATCGTAAGTTGCCCCCACCATGAAAAATAGACTCGCCCCAATCAGACCGTGAGAAATCATCTGTAACATTGCCCCACTAGTACCTAAGTCGGTAAAAGATGCAATCCCAATTAGAACAAAGCCCATATGAGAAATGGAGGAATAAGCAATCTTTCGCTTGAGGTTGCGTTGGGCAAAAGAAGTCAGAGCGGCATAAACAATATTAACAACCCCCAAAATTACCAACATGGGAGCAAAGAAGGCATGAGCGTCGGGTAACATTCCCGCATTCATGCGTAATAAAGCATAGCCCCCCATTTTTAAGAGAATACCCGCCAGTAACATATGGGCGGGGGCTGTGGCTTCTCCGTGAGCGTCGGGCAACCAAGTATGGAGGGGGAAAATCGGTAACTTCACTCCGTAGGCAATTAAGAAACCAGCATATAAGAATAATTGCAGATTAAAAGCATAATCTTTAGCAGCGATCGCACTCATATCGAAGGTGACCGTATCTCCATAAAATGCCATAGTCAACGCTGCAATGAGAATAAACAGCGAGCCTCCCGCAGTGTAGAGAATAAACTTGGTGGCAGCATAAAGACGTTTTTTCCCGCCCCAAATCGATAAAATTAGATATACAGGAACGAGTTCTAATTCCCAAACGAGGAAAAAGAGCAACATATCTTGAACGGCAAATACGGCAATTTGTCCGCCATACATCGCCAACATCAAGAAGTAAAACAGCTTAGGTTTATAGGTTACAGGCCAAGCTGCCATCATTGCCAGGGTAGTAATAAAACCCGTCAACAAAATTAAAGGCATTGATAGACCATCAGCCCCTACAGACCAGTTTAAGTCTAGTTGGGGAATCCAAGCATAGCTTTCCACTAGCTGTAGATCGGGGTTGCTAAAGTCATAATCTTGGTAAAAACCATAGACCATCACCGCAAAATCAATCAAGCCTATAATTAGAGCGTACCAGCGTACGGTCTTACCTTCTTTATCGGGAATAATCGGTAGAAGGAAAGACGCAGCAATGGGAAATAAAATACAGGTAGTTAACCAAGGAAAGTGTGTCATATATATTTGAAAGCAAAAATCTTATTAGAAGTTTGACTTATAGATTTCCTGTCTTTATTTATATGTTCCAAGGTATTTAGGGGAAATTCCCCGATTCTTAATGAATTGTTTATAGACAAGGGATTAACGAACTAATTATGACCGATAAATCTACGAATATTTGGGACTACAAACCTAGCTGGTGTCAGCCTGGATTATGTGATACATAACGTGTAAAATGATGATATATATCAGTTTTTACATAGTGTATATTTTACATAATGAGCTTATGAGTTAATTCAAATTCTACTGATAATGTTAATTATCTCGATTGTTTAACGATATCGATAGCTTTTAATTTTCTCTTGTTGTCTGTGAAGAATATAAACATAGCTCTTATATAAGACTAAGTTTTATTCTTACACCATAAATTTATGACAACAGAAATTAATGCTGTATTTGAGCAAGTTCGCCATCGCTTGAAACAATTAGGTAATGGTGTCGCTGATTTGGCTCAAAATCACGCAGATATTTTAGATAGTCCGACTATCCAAAATTCTTTATTAAAGTTTCGAGAGGCTTACGAAGAATCTTCCGCCAGATTAGCTAAACCTAATTTTACTATTGCGACTATAGGTACAACTTCTTCGGGTAAATCAACAATTGTTAATGCACTAATCGGACGTAAAATAGCTCCTATTGAAGCAGGAGAAATGAGTGGTGGTATATTAACCATTCAGCATTCTAAAAAGTTCAAATTACTAGTAGAAGAGACAGAAGCAGCGCAATGGCTTACAGGGGAATGGCAAGG